>JAYUUW010000598.1:0-5317 GCA_043754665.1 Anaerolineales bacterium
CCACCGACCAATAGGCGCCGGCCGCGCTGCTGCGATCGAAGGCCGTGGCCGAGAGGTAGTTGGCCAGCGGCGTGTACTGCCGCGCCGCCGCCCGCCGCACAATCTCCGGCACCAGCGGCAGCGCGTCGGCCCGCGCGATCATTTCGAGCAGCGCGGTCACCAGCCGGTCGCCGGTCACTTGGGCCGGGTAGGTCAGGCTGGTGGCCGGGTCGGTCAGCGTCAGCGCCGCCGGCCGGGCGTTTAGCTCATCCACCGTGTTGGCCAGCGTGCGCTCCAGATCGCGGTACCGCACGCTGCACCGCGCCAGCGCCACGCAGGCGGCAAAGAACTCGGTCAGCGCGTTGTCGGCCACGCCGGGGGCCTCGCTCAGCAGGTTGTTCTGCGGCGTCAACGGCGAGTCGAGCACGGCCCCGCGCACGCCGGCCGCCTGATCGCGCAGCGCGTTCAGGATCACCCGCGCCCCGTAGCCCGCGCCGATCAGGTTGACCTGGCTGTAGCCCAGGGCGCGGCGCAGGTCGTCCAGGTCGGCGGCGTTTTCGAGCGTGTTGTAGGCCGAGAGGTTCACGCCGCCCTGCACCAGCCGGGCGCGGCAGGTCAGCGCGGCGGCGTTGTAGCGCGCGGCGGCTTCTTCCAGGCCCAGTGTCTCGGCCAGTTGGGTGGTGGTTTCGGTGCGCACTTCGGCGCAGTCGAGATTGGGCTGCGAGTGCCCGGCCCCGCGCGGGTCGTAGACGATGACATCGCGCTGGTCGCGCAGCGGGCTGGTCAGCATGGCCAGCGCCGTCGCGTCAATGGCCGCCGTGCCGGGTTGGTCGGGCACGAACACCACCGGCTCCGGCTGCGGGCGGAAGGCCCGCGCCTTCAGCACCGCCACCGCCAGCTTAATGGTCACAGCGCTGTCGAGCGCGTGCTCCTCGCTCACCACCAGCCAGCCGCACACCACCGTCTCGCCGGCGATTTCGCCTTCCGGCAGCGTGAACCAGCAGGTGTCGGGCTCAAAGCGCGGCACGGCGCTCTGCGCGGCCGGCAGGCTGGGCGGCGCGGCCGGCGCGGCCCCGGCCAGCGTGCCCAGCAGCAGCGCGGCCAGCAGCCAGGCGTGCGCGGCCCGCCGCAGACTTGCGGCCAGGGCGGGTAAACGTAAGCGCCCGTGAAGGCGTGACAAGCGGGTAGGGGGGTGAGGCATCATTATTCCGGGTCTCCGAGGAGTCGGTAGATAGTACCTCAGGCGGCGCGGGATGCCAATTGGGAAGTGAGAGGTGGGAAGTGAGAGGTGGGAGGTCAGAAGTCGGAGGCGGTGTATTTCAAGTTGGGGTCAAGCTCAATCTGTTTCAGTCGCCTCCCCCCTCAATCGTCCCCCACCCCTTCCTTCGCGCGGGTTAGAGACCATTTCTCTCTCGCACCGCAGCCTGCTGCGATGATTTGGAGCACGGCTGCCTGGCCCCTAACCTGAAATGGCTTCCGCAGCGATCTCGCCCGGCTGCCGCCAGGCCACCAGCAGCGCAGCGAGACCGACCAGCGTCAGGCCGGCCGCCACCGGGAAGATCCGCAGGACATTGCCCCCGGCCACCAGGCTGCCCACGGTCGGGCCGAGCATGTAGCCCAGGTTGATCGGCAGGCGCGCGTACGACATGACCCGTCCCCGCGCCGCCGAGCTGGCGGAGGCCGACAGTACCCCGAACGCCAGCGAGAACACACCGGCGCTCACGCCGCTGAGCGCCGCCCAGGCGAGGGTGAAGCCCGCCAGGTCGCGGGCCAGCGCCGGCAGGGGCGAGAGCAGCGCTTGCAGCCCGGCGCTGATGACCAACACCCGCCACAGGCCGTGCCGGTCACCCAGCGCCCCCAGCAGCGGGCCGAGCATGAGGCCGCTCACACCACTGACCGCGAACACCCAGCCCACCGCCGTGCCCGGCTGATCGCCCTGGTAGAAGGCCGTGACCGCCAGGGGGACATAGGTCACCGCCAGCATGGACCCGGAGAACAGCAGGAACAGGGCCGGGAACAAGACCCGCAGCCGCGCCGAGCGGCTGATCAGCCGCACCCCCTCCGCGGCCAGGCGCAGGATCGACCCAGTGGCGGTCGGCGTGAAGGCCTCCCGGTAGCCGAAGACCAGCCCCAGGGTCACCGCTACGATCAGGAGGGTGTCCACGAGCATGAGCGTGGGGAAGCCCCAGGTGTCCACGATCGGGCCGCCGATCAGCGGTCCGACCAGGGCCCCGAAGGCCGGGGCGCTGTTGAGGATCGCAAAGGCCAGGCCCAGCCGCCGGCCGGGGGCCTGCTCCGTGAGGCTGGTCATCATCAGCCCGGTGCTGCCGAGTGACAGGCTCATGGCCGCGCGGGCCAGCACAAAGACCCACACATTGCCGGCCACCAGGGCCAGCAGGCCGGCGAGCATGTGTGCCACGAAGGCCCGGACGATCAGCGGCCGGCGGCCATAGCGATCGGCCAGCGCGCCCCAGAACGGCAAAAAGGGAAGCCCGGCCGCATTGGCGATGACGGCTACCCCGGCGGTCCAGCCGGCCACCTGTGCCAGCGGCACGCCCAGGAGCGGCAGGTACAAGGGCGTCAGCGCTTCCATCTGTTCCCAGAAGACGGCTTCGACGAAACCGGCCAACGTGAACAGGGCCAGCAGGCCCAGCCAGGGCGTGGCCGCTCGTCCGGTGCGCGCGCTCACGGCGGCGTGACCGGAGGCCGGGCGCGCCAGCGTTTACGCCCGCGAGGGCGGCACAAGCAGGCAGGGCGATTGGGCATCATTCCGCGTCTCCGAGGAGTCGGCAAATAGTACTTCAGGCGGCGCGGGCTGCCAATTGGGAAGTGGGAAGTGAGAGGAGGGAGGTCAGAAGTCGGAGGTCGGAGGCGGTGTATTTCAAGTTGGGGTCAAGCTCAAACTGTTTCAGTCGCCTCCCCCCTCAATCGTCCCCCACGCGCTCCCTCGCGCGGATTAGAGACCATTTCTCTCGCGCATCGCGGCCTATTGCGATGACCGAGAGGCGCCGCGCCTAGCCCTTCGCCGGGAAGGTCCAGCGCGTGGCCGAGTTGGGGAACGAGCTCTCGGCCCAGCCGAACGCCACGGCTAGTTCTAAGCGGTAAAAGCTGCTGCCGGGCATGTCGCGCGCCGGGCGAATGCCGCCGTACTTGGCGGCGTAAGCGTCGTCGAAGCGGTTGAGCGTGGCGGCGTCGGTCACCAGCACGGCCGTGCCTTCGAGCACCACGGTTTCGTCGCCGCTTTCCAGGTGCACCACCACCGCCGGGTTGGCGGCCAGGTTCAGCCCCTTGCGCGAGTTGGGCGCGGTGCTGAAGTACACCGTATCGTCGAGCGCCACGCCCCACACCGGCATGGCGTGCGGGCGGCCGTCGGGCCGCACGCTGACGATCCAATAGTTCTTGGCCGCCGCCATACGCTCGGCCGCCCAGGTCCACTCCAGGCGGCCCTTCGCGCCCTTGGCAATGCCATAGTCGCGGGGCATGGTCGGCCGCGAGGCTTTGGGGGTCTTGGTGGTTGCTTTAGGCATGGGGGTCACTCCAGCTCATGGGTCGGATGGGCCGGTAACAGAGCGTTACAAGGCTATAGGCGCGCCGCGCCCGGTTTGTGACAGGCAGTTTCGCCAATCGTGGCCGCGCCCTGGCCTATTCTCCTTCTCACCGACTTCGCCCGAACTTTCCCAGCCCCACGACCTGCCTTTTTCTCTTTCTTTTTCTTTGTTCTCTTACACCGTCCACCCCAGCCCCAGCCGTTCCAGCGTCGCGGGCGTCGGGTTGCCGGTCTTCGCGTCCCAGCCAGACAGGTCGTAATAAATGTCCTGCGCCTCGGCCAACTCAGTCGCGCTCAGGGCCACGGCGCCCGTTGGCCCGCCGCCGCCCAGCGCCTTGAAGAACTTCTTGGGCAGCTTGTCGTCGGCGCGGGTCAGGCCCTCGCGGGCGTTGAACATCCGCATCAGGTTCACGCGCCGCTCGCCCACCTGCATCAGCTCGGCCAGGTCAAAGTCGTTCCAGCCGGTCACCGCCTGGATCAGCTCCACCGTCTCCACCGGGCCATACAGCGTCCAGGCCGGGCCGTAGACGAACTGGCATAGGTCGGCCGAGTCGAGGAACGAGTAGAAGTGCTGGGTCTTGAGCGCAAAGGCCACCTTGCCCGCGCCCAGCGAGCGCGGGGCCAGCGTCTGCTCCACGCCGAGCAGCTTGAGCCGGTTCAGCATCAGGTCGGAGGTGCCGTCTTCCACCGCCGGGTCGTGCTCGCTCGATTGGTGGTCCGCGCCGAACGGGTTGACGGCATAGATCAGCCCGAGCGAGCGCTTGGCCTGCGGCATGTGGGCCGGGGCCTCCGCGCCCTTGACCGTGATCAGTTGGTCGTGGCCGCGCTCCAGCCGGTCGGCCGCCAGCCGCGAGCCTTCGGCCAGGATGTTGCCGAAGCCTTCGCGCGTGGCGATCATCTCGGTCAGGCGCACCATCGCCGCCGCGTCGCCGAAGCGCGCCGGCAGGCCGACTTCGGCCTCGGTCAGCAGCCCCAACTCAAACAGTTCCATGGCCCAGGCCACCGTCGCGCCGGTGCCGATGGTGTCCAGCCCATACTCGTTGCACAGCTTGTTGGCGTAGCTGACGGCGTTCAAATCGTCCACGCCGCAGTACGAGCCAAAGGTCGAGAGCGTTTCGTATTCCGGCCCGCCGTGCACGCGCCCCACCGGGCGGCCCTGCCACTCGGTTTCGACCACGCGCTTGCAGTGCACGGCGCAGGCGTAACACGTGTCGCGCTCTTTGAGGATGGTCTCGGTCATCACCTCACCCGAGATGGCCTCGGCCCCAGCGAACTGGCCCTCATTGTAGTTAAAGGTGGGCAGGGTGCCGGTGGCGTTCTGAAAGCTGAGCACGCCGGCCGTGCCGTGCTCCTTCAGGCTCACCATGTCGGGGTTGCTGTCGAGGCTGGCCGGGCCGAGCTTGGCGAGCGCGTTGAGGCGCTTGGCGTCGGCCACGGGCAGGCGTTTGCTGACCCCGCGCGCCACCACGGCCTTGAGGTTCTTGCTGCCCATCACCGCGCCCAGGCCGGTGCGGCCGGCGGCGCGGTTGGCCATGTTGATAACCGACGCCAGGCGCACCAGCTTCTCGCCGGCCGGCCCGCACTGCGCGATCTCGATCTGGTCGTCGCCCAGCTCGGCTTTGAGCAGCGTCTCGACCTCAGAGGTGGTGTGGCCCCACAGCGCGGCGGCGTCGCGCAGCTCGGCTTCGCCGTCATGCAGCCACAGGTAGACCGGCTTGTCGGCCCGGCCGGTGACCACCAGGCCGTCGAACCCGGCGAATTTCAGCTCGGCCGGGAAGAAGCCGCCCATCT
>JAYUUW010000599.1:0-15021 GCA_043754665.1 Anaerolineales bacterium
GCGCCACCTGAGCCTGCAACCGGAGGCGCTGCTGTTCCGGCTGCACCGGGTGAGCGTGCGCGGCGTGACGGCCGAGGCGGTGCGCACCTGGCTGGCCGATCTGGCGGCGCTGCTGCGCCTGATGGAGGCCGCGCCGCCGCCCACGGTGACCGACCAGCCCAATGCCTTCGAGCGCACGTTGCGTTCCAACCGGGGCGGGCTGACGGCGCGCACGCTACTCATCTTGTTGATTGCGCTGGGGGTGCTGTTGAGCTGCCTGGTGGGTTTCGGGGTGCTGAGCGCGCTGGTGGGTGGAGCCAGGTAACATGCTGCCCAAGACCGCACCCATCCGTGCGCCCGAACTGGCCCCCGGCGAATGGCTGAACACGCCCCGGCCGGTGGTTCTGGCCGAACAGCGCGGGCGGGCGGTGCTGGTGCACATTTGGGACTTCACCTGCATCAACTGCCTGCGCACCCTGCCCTACCTGACGGCCTGGCATAAGGCCTTCCGTGACCTGCCGGTGACGTTTGTGGGCATCCACACGCCGGAGTTCGAGTTCGCGCAGGAGCGCCGGCAGGTGGCGGCGGCGGTGGCGCGCTATGGCATTGAGTACCCCGTGCTGCTCGACAACGACCAGCGCAACTGGGACGCCTTTGCCAACCGCTATTGGCCCACGCTGTATCTGATCGACGCGGCGGGCTATATCCGCTACCAGCACGCGGGCGAGGGGCGCTATGCCGAAACTGAGGCGGCGCTGGCCGACTTGGCGGCGGAGGCGGGCGGGCAGCGGCGACCCCCACCGCTGGGCGCACTGCGCGAGGAAGACCAGCCCGGCGCGGTGTGCTTTCGGACCACGCCTGAGCTGCAAGCCGGGTTCGCGCGCGGGGCGCTGGGCAACCCGGAAGGCTACGCGCCGCGCCAACTGCCGGTAATCTACCGGCTGCCGCCCGCCGCCGACCAGCAGGACGGCAACTTTTATGTGCAGGGCACATGGCAGGCCGGGCCGGAGTATCTGGCGCTGGCCGGCGGGCGCGGCGTGATCGAGCTGCCTTACCACGCGGCGGGCGTGAACGCGGTGCTGGCCCCCAGCGGCAACCCGGTGGAGGTGCGGCTCGACTTGAAGCCGCCGGCCATGCTGCGGGTTTACCAAGACGGCGCGCCGCTCGACCGGCTGCACGCGGGCGCCGACATCACCTGGGACGCGGACGGGCAGGCCGTGGTGGTGGTGGATCAGCCGCGCATGTATGAACTGGTGCGCAACCCCGATGCCCAGCCCCACCGGCTGCGGCTCGAAGCGGCGGCGCGCGGGCTGGCGCTGTTCGCCTTCTCGTTTACGACCTGTGTGCAACCTTAAGGTCCTATGCTGCGAACCCCTTTGCTCTATTTGTCGAACGCGACGTGGGCGCGACGCTTCATCACCCGCTTTGGGCTGGCGCGGCGCATGGCCAGCCGGTTTGTGGCGGGCGAGACGCCCGACGACGCCATCCGCGCGATCCAGGCGCTGAACACGCTCAAAATCGACGCGACGCTCGACCACCTGGGCGAGAGCGTGACCAACGAGCCGGCGGCCACGCGGGCGGCGGACGACTACGCGCATGTGCTGGACCGCATCAACCAGGCGGGGGTGCGCGCCAACGTCTCGATCAAGCTGACGCAATTCGGGCTGGACCTGAGCGAAGAATTTTGCACGCGCAATGTGCGGCGGGTGGTGGCGGCGGCGGCCGGGCACGACAACTTTGTGCGGATCGATATGGAAGGCACGCCGCACACTGACCGCACGCTGCGGGTGTTCCGAGCGCTGCACGCCGAGTTCGACAACGTGGGGCTGGTGGTGCAAGCGTACCTGTACCGCACCGCCGCCGATGTGGACGCGCTGATTGCCGAGGGGGCGCGCCTGCGGCTGTGCAAGGGGGCTTACAAGGAGCCGCCGGAAAAGGCCTTCCCCAAGAAGGCGGATGTGGACGAGAACTACGACCGGCTGGCCGAGCGGCTGCTGGACGCGGCGCGCGATTGGCCGCCGGCGGGCCACGCCGGGCGCTACCCGCCGCTGCCGGCGCTGGCCACCCACGACGAGGCGCGCATTACGGCGGCGCGGGCCTACGCCGAGAAGATCGGGCTGCCGCGCGAGTATTTCGAGTTCCAAATGCTGTACGGCATCCGGCGCGAGCTGCAAGAGCAGTTGGCGGCGGCCGGGTACGCGGTGCGGGTGTATGTGCCGTATGGCACCGAGTGGTACCCGTACTTTATGCGGCGGCTGGCCGAGCGCCCGGCGAATGTGTGGTTCTTCTTGTCTAACCTGGTGAAGCGGTAGGTTTGGTTAGGCACGGCGGGAAAGGCGTTAGCCACGAATTAGCACGAAGGGGGAGGAGTCGGGGGTTGGGGCAGTCGGGGGAATTTTCAGTCGGGCGGCTGGTGAGATGTTGGACAGGGGTCGATAGTGTCGGGCGGCGGCGGGAGACGAATTAGCACGAATTGGTTTGGGTGGGACGAAGGGTTTGGGAGAGGGCAGGGGCGCGCCAGCCCATAGTTACCACTGCCAGTTGGCAAGTATGTGGGCGCGGCAAGACTATTGGCCCCAGCAACTTTAGCGGCACTGCGCTCCCAGCCCGCGCAGGTCACACTTGCCCAACGCTCTTTGTTGGGTGACGGCCCAAAGGGCTGCGGGCTTCGCTTTACGAGCCTGCGAGTGCCGCGGTTTCAACCGCCAGGGCCTGCCGAGCGGCGAACAGTCCGGTCAGGTTGGAACAAAGCTTGCATTCAAGGCGTCTAATGCTAGACTTATTTTTGGCGCTCCGCAGGCGGGGCGCGGCTTATTCAGGAGTGGGTGCCATGGCACGGTTACATAGGTTGGCGGCGGTGGTGGTCATCACGGTGGTCTTGCTGACCAGCCTGGTGGGCACGGCGGCGGCAGCGGCGCCGGGGTACGTGGTGCAGCCGGGAGACACGCTCTTCCGGATTTCGATTCGGTTTGGCGTCTCGATGGACTCGATCCGCGCGGCGAACGGCTTTACGGGCGACCGCATTTACTCGGGGCAGAACCTCATCATCCCCGACGGCAGCGCGCCGGCCAGCCCGCCGCCAGCCGATGCGGGCGGCGGGGTGCATGTGGTGCAGGCGGGCGAGACGCTGTTCATGATCGGGCTGAAGTACGGCCTGGTGTGGACGCGGATTCAGGCGGCCAATGGCCTGGCCGACACGACCGTGTTTGTGGGCCAGCGGCTGGTCATCCCCGCGGCCGGCGCACCGCTGCCCCCGCCAACCAACGGCGACACGCCCAGCGCGCCGCCGGACAATGGCAGCCAGACGCCCCCGCCTGTGCCCTCGACCGGCGGCACGGTGCACACGGTGGTGCGCGGCGAGACGCTGCACAAGATCGGCCTGATCTACGGCGTGCCGTGGCCGGCGATCCAGCAGGCGAACGGGCTGGCGAACACGACGATTTGGGTCGGCCAGCAGTTGGTGATCCCGGCCAGCAGCGGCACGACCGCGCCGCCGGCCAGCGACCCGCCGCCGGGGGGCAGCTTTGCCGGGCGGTACTTCTTGGTCGACCTGTCGGAGCAGCGGCTGTATGCCTATGAGGGCAGCACGCTGGTGCGCACGACCTTGATCTCCAGCGGGCTGTCGGGCACGCCGACGGTGGTGGGCACGTTCTCGGTCTACCTGCGCTACGAGTCAACGCGGATGCGCGGGCCGGGCTACGACCTGCCAAATGTGCCGTACACGATGTACTTCTTCAAGGGCTACGGCCTGCACGGCACGTACTGGCACAATAACTTCGGCACGCCCATGAGCCACGGCTGCGTGAACATGCCGACGCCGGAAGCCGAGTGGGCGTACAATTGGAGCACGTTCGGCACGCCGGTGATCGTGCAGTACTGAGGTGCATTTGTCGAAGATCGAGACGCCCGGCGGTATCCGTCGGGCGTCTTTTTGTTAGCTGGCGCGGAAAAACTTTGGCCACGAATTGCACGAATTGCACGAATGGGTCAGTGACAGATCAAGGCCGGTTTCTCTTGGCAGGGGAAGGCAAGTACGATGACAACACAGAAGTTCAAGGGCAAGGTCGAGCAGGTGGGCAGCCGGGTGTTTGTGGCGATGCCGTTTGCGCCGAATGAGGTGTGGGGCGTGAAGGCGCGGCACCATGTGGCCGGGACGATTGGCGGGTTCCGCTGGCGCGGCAGCCTGGGCTCAGACGGCAAACGCTACTTTGTGCCGCTGGGGGCGGCGTTTCGGCTGGGCAACGGCCTGGCGCCGGGCATGGCGGTAACGGTGGAGCTGTGGCCGGAGGGGCCGCAGGAAGCGGCGCTCTCGCCGGATGTGGCGGCGGCGCTGGCGGCCGAGCCGGAGGCCAAGGCGTTCTTTGACGGCCTGGCGACGTTCTACCGCAAAGGCTTCATCAACGGCATCGAAGGCGCGAAGAAGCCAGAGACGCGGGCGCGGCGGCTGGCGGAGATGATGGCGTTGTTGAAGGCGGGGAAGAAGCAGAAGTAGCGGGCAGTAGGCAGTCGGCAGAAAGCGGGCGATGGTATGAACAGGCAAACAGGTTGGCGGTGCTTGATGGCGGTGGCGGGCTTATTGCTGGCGGCGTGCGGGGCGGCGCCGAGAGCAACGCCTACCTTGCCGATCCTGCCGACGCACACCGCCACGGTGACGGCGAGGCCGCCTACGGCGACGGCAACACGTACACCGATGCCGCCGACAGCGACGGCCACGGAAACGCCGACGCCCTCGCCGACGCAGCGGCCCCATGGCACGCCGGATGACGAGTTGTGGGAGGCCCTACAACGGCAGGACTACCGCATCGTTACTAGCGCGATGACAAGCGGGCCGGAAGGGTACGTTTATCAAGCCTATTTATTGACCAACCCCGCCTATGACTCGCAGATGATGCAAGAATTGACTGGCACCAATCACGGCGTCGAGTCTGGCCCAGGAGTCTGTCAAGTCTTATTCTATCGGTGGGACGGCGACCACTATGCGTTGATCCAGTCGGTAGGAGAATCGGAGACGCCCATATTCTGCCAGGCAGTGAATTGGGACGAGCCGGAGTACATTTTGAACGAAGCAGGGCGTGCGCCCCTAAAACTTCATGGTTATTGGAGTGACATTAACGGCAACGGCCTACCAGAGTTCGCCGTAGACAACCTGTGGTGTTTTGCCTGTTGGTGGTATGACCAGGGCAGCACCAATTTTTACGAAATTCAGACGCCCAGCTCCGTCGCTGATATTGTCGCAGGTTTGAACGGTTCTGTAGTGGCATCTTACTTCTTCTATGCCGCTGACCCACCCACCATACGTGTTTACGATGTAGTTGGTTGGCATGAGGAGGCCGTCGATTTCTTCTGGTTCTATGGTTGGCAGGTGGATCACTTCGTCAATGTGTCAACCTTGTATCCAGGTGAGTATCAGGCCCAGATCGAACAGGCGATTGCACGCATCAAGGCTGCCTACGGCAAGCCATTCGTGGCATGGAATCTCGGCGCGTTTCAATCCATTTTAATACTGACTGAGAATGGCGGCCTGCCACGCGAGGCCGCCTTGCAAAACTTCTTGGACGTCACAGATATGTCGCACTGGCCGGATGAGGAGCCTTTGACGCGATGTTGGCTGCAATTGGCCCGGGCTCATGCTCAAATGGACTTTGAACAAGGCGTGGCGTTTGAGGGCTATTCGTACTTCGAGATGACAGGCATGGTCGGCGCACAACGGTCTTGGGCTGAAATCATTGGTGGCGTTGACGCCAGTCGTTTCGATGTGAGTGCATGCAAGTCGTAGAAAGAAGGCGGTGGCAAGCACATGGAATTGAAAGATAAAGTCACCCTCGTCACTGGCGGAGCGCACCGGGTGGGCAAGGCCATTGCGCTAGAGCTGGCGCGGGCCGGCGCGCATGTGGTGGTGCATTACCGCTCGGCGGGCGCGGCGGTGACGCAGACCGTGGCCGAGATCGAAGCGTTGGGCGTACGGGCGCTGGCCGTGCAGGCTGATCTGAGCACCGAAGCCGGCATTGACGCGCTGTTCGCGGCGACGGCGGCGGCGTTCGGCGGGCTGGATGTGCTGGTCAACTCGGCGGCCAGTATGGAAGCCGGCGACGTGCGGACCCTGAGCCGCGCCGCCTGGCAGCGCGTGCTCGACCTCAACCTGACCGCGCCGTTCTTCTGCGCGCAGGCGGCGGCGCGGTTGATGGCGGGGCGCGGCGGCGGCGTGATTGTGAACATCGGTGATCTGGCCGGGCGGCAGCCGTGGGCCAAATACCCGGCGCACTCGGTCAGCAAGGCCGGCGTGGAGATGGTGACCAAGGTGCTGGCGAAGGCGCTGGCCCCGGAGATTCGCGTCAACGCCGTGGCGCCGGGGCCGGTGATGAAGCCGGACGACTGGGACGACGCACGCTGGGCGCGTTCGGGCGACCACACCCTTCTCAAACGCCCAGGTTCCGGCTATGATGTCGCCCGTGCGGTCCTGTTTCTAGTGGAGGCCGAGTACATCACCGGCGAAACGCTGGTGGTGGATGGCGGCCGATTGATCGCCTAGCCCCCCACCCTGCGAGCCCCCATGACCACCCGCCAAGACTTCATTCGCAAGCGCATGCAGGACGAAGGCCAGAAGAGCGCCGCCTACTTTCGCACTCTGAGCGCGGCGCAGTTCGGGCAGCAGGTGTACACCACCGGCCCGCGCTGGCGCGTGCGCGATGTGCTGGCCCACTTTGTCAGCGCCGAGCGCATGTTCATCTTCTATGGCCGCGAGATTCTGGCCGGCGGCCCCGGCGCGCCCGACGACTTCATCATCGACGAGTTCAATTTGACCCAGATGGCCGAGTTCACCGAGGCCAGCACCGATAGCCTGCTGGAACAGTTCGAGGCGGCGCGGGCGAATACGCTGGCATTTCTGGACAGCATGGCCGACGCCGACCTCGACCGCGTGGGGCGGCACCCCTGGTTTGGCCGCGTGCCGGTCGAGAACATGTGCAAGCTCATCTACCGGCACAATATGCTGCACGAGCGCGATGCGCGCCGCGCGCTGGAGGCCGGGCAGCCGGTGCCGCACAACGACGTGCAGCCGCCGTCGCAGTATCCCACACCCTAACCCTAGCCCCCCAACGAGGCAGCCATGACCGACAGCGACCGCAAGGCCAAATTGCGCCAAACGATTGAAGCCGACCACGCCGCCAGCATGGCGATTTACAACCGCCTGAGCCCGGAACAGTGGAGCGCACCCGTGCCGTCGGACGAGGGCGCGCAGTGGACCGCGCACGATGTGCTGGCGCACGTGTCCGGCTCCGAGGCCGGGCAGTTGGGGCAAATCCAGCGCGGCGTGGCCGGCGGCGTGACCGTGCCGAACGACTTCGATGTTGACCGCTACAACCGGCGCGCCGTGCAGAAGCAGGCCGCCGTGCCGGTGGCCGAGCTGCTGGCCATCATCGAGCGCGACCATCAGGCCGTGCTGGCGGAGCTCGACGCCGTGAGCGACGCCGACCTGGACAAGACCGGCCGCCACGCGCGCGGCGACACGCTGACCATCGAGCAGTTCTTCCATCGCATCACCGAACACCGCCGCCAGCACGCCGAAGCGCTGGCCCACACCTTAGGACTTTAACGCATGCCCGCCATCCATGATGTTGTAGTCAAGAAGCTTGTCACCCACAGCGACGACCGGGGCTACTTCCGCGAGATCGTGCGCGAGGACGACCACCTGCTGAAGAAGTTTGGGCAGTCGTCCATCACCAAGACCTACCCCGGCGTCATCAAGGCCTTTCACTGGCACAACGACCAGGACGACGTGTGGTACGTGGTCGACGGCATGGCGCGGGTGGTGCTGTACGACCGGCGCGAAGGCTCGCCTACCAAGGGCGTAACGCAGGTGATCTACGCCGGGGAAGACAACCCGGTGACCATCCTCATCCCCAGCGGGCTGGCGCACGGCTACCAGGTGCTGGGGCCGAAGCCGGTAGTGCTGTTCTACCACGTGACGCAGGTGTACGACCCCAAACGCCCGGACGAGCAGCGCATCCCGTTCGACGACCCCGAGATCGGCTTCGACTGGTCGATCCAGAACCGCTAGCCGCCCGCCACCGCGCCGCGCATGAGCCAGCTCATCGCCTTCGTGAAACTCTCGCGCCCGCACTTCCTGGGGGGCGGGCTGATGCTGTATGCCCTTGGCGCGCTGATCGCGCGCTACCAGGGCTACGCGCTTGACTTTCGGCTGTACTGGCTGGGGCAGGCGTTCGTCACCGCTTTGCAACTGATGGTGCATTACCTCAACGAATATTGGGACGTGGAAACCGACCGGCTGAACCAGAACCGCACGCCGTTCAGCGGCGGCAGCGGGCTGCTGGCCGACGGCACGATCAGCAAGGACGCCGTCTTCACCGCCGCCGTGGCCTGCCTGGCCGTCGCCAGCGGCGCGGCCATCTGGCTGATCTTGGAGTACGGCGTGGGGCCGGCGGCGTGGGCGCTGATGGTGCTGATGTTCCTGGGGGCCTACAGCTACAGCAGCCCGCCGTTCAAGCTGGTGAACACCGGCCTCGGCGAAGTGACGGCCTCCATCACCGTGGCCGGGCTGGTGCCGGCGCTGGGCCATGTGCTGCAAGCCGGTCTGCCGAGCTTCTTGGTGGTGCTGGCGACCGCGCCGCTGGTGGTCTACCACTTTGCCATGCTGGTGGCGTTTGAGTTCCCCGACTTTTTGGCCGACGAGGCCGCCGGCAAGACCACGGTGCTGGTGCGGCTGGGGCGGCGGCGCGGCGTGGCGCTGCACAACAGCGCGCTGCTGTTGGCTATGGCGCTGGGCGTGCTGGCGAGCTTCGTCGGGCTGCCGGCGCAGGTGGCGCTGGCCGTGGTCATCTCGGCCCCGCTGGTGCTGATGCAGATCGTCAATTTTCGGCGCATGCAGCGCGGCGACCCGGTGAGCTACCCCCGGCTGACACTGCTGGCGGTGCTGATCTTCGCGCTGACGACGTATTTTGCGGCCTTCAATTTCTGGGTGCTCGGCGCATGACCGCCGCCGCCCCCGCCCTGCCCGGCCGCGCCAACCCGGCGGCCACTGCCCACTGGGCGGCATCGCATGGTACCGCCGGCTTCTACCGTGCCGGGTGGGATGGGCTGATGGTGGCGAGCGTGGGCCTGGGCACCTACCTGGGCGAGCCCGATGTGGCGACCGATGACGCCTACGCGGCGGCGCTGCGGCAGTATTGGCGGCTGGGCGGCAACCTGGTCGACAGCGCCATCAACTACCGCTTTCAGCGCAGCGAGCGCGTGATCGGCGCGGCGCTGGCGGCGGCGGTGGCGGCGGGCGAGGTGCAGCGCGAGCAGATAATAGTATGCACCAAGGGCGGCTACCTATCGTTTGACGGCGCCTGGCCTGACGACCCCGAGGCGTGGATACGCACGAACTTCATTGCGCCGGGCATCGTGACGCCCGACGAGATTGTGGACGGGCACTGCATGGCCCCGGCCTACCTGCGCCACCAAATCGCGCAAAGCAAGCGCAACCTGGGCGTCGACTGCATCGACCTGTATTATTTGCACAACCCCGAGGGCCAGCGGGCGGCGCTGGGCGAAGACGCCTTCCGCGACCGGCTGCGCGAGGCGTTTGCCACGCTGGAAGTGGCCGTGGCGCAGGGCCACATCGCGGCGTACGGCGTGGCCACCTGGAACGGCTTGCGCGCCAAGCCCGCCGAGCCGGACTACCTCTCGCTGGCCGGCGTGCTCGAAGTCGCGCACGATGTGTCGGGCGACCGCCACCACTTGCGCGCCATTCAACTGCCGCTGAACTTCCAGATGCTGGAGGCGCTGGGCCGCGCCAACCAGCCCGGCGACCGCAGCGCGCTGGAGGCGGCGGCCGACCAGGGCGTGCACGTGCTGGCCTCGGCCCCCATGCTGCAAGCGCGGGTGCTGGGCCGGCTGCCGGCGGCGCTGCAAGCCCGGTTCGCGCCCGGCCTGACCGATGCCCAGCGGGCGCTGCAATTTGTGCGCTCGCTGCCGGGGCTGACGGCGGCGCTGGCCGGTATGGCGCGCACCGCGCATGTGGACGAGAACCTCGGTCTGCGCGACCACGCGCCCCTGACGGCGGATGAGCTCAAGCAATTTTTTGCGTAACACGCTCGTCGGCCCGCAAGTCCCATAACGCCCAACGCCCAAGCACCCTATAATCTAGCGATGCCTGAATTCTTTACCGTCTTGTCGCCCGAAGCGGCCTTGGCCAAGCTGTGGCAGCATTTGCCGGCGCGGCCGAGCGGGCCGCCCGAAGAGATCGCGGCGGGCGCGGCGCTGGGCCGCGTGACCTATGCCGCCGTGACTGCGCCCGAGGCGCTGCCGGCCTTTGCGCGCTCCGCCATGGATGGCTTCGCGGTGCGCGCGGCCGACACCTTCGGCGCGAGCCAGACGCTGCCGGCTTACCTGCATGTCATCGGTGAGGCGCCGATGGGCCGCGCCCCCGACTTCGGTTTGCAGCCGGGGCAAGCCGCCATCATCCACACCGGCGGCATGCTGCCGGGCGGCGCGGACGCGGTGGTGATGGTGGAAGTGACGCAGGCCTCGCGGGCGCACGAGATTGAAGTGCTGCGGGCCGTGGCCCCTGGCGAGAATGTGCTGCACGTGGGCGACGACATTGCGGCGGGCGCGCCGATGCTGCCGGCCGGGCACTGGCTGCGCCCGCAGGACGTGGGCGGGCTGACGGCGCTGGGGATCATGCAAATTCAAGTGGCCCGCCGCCCGCGCGTGGCGCTGCTGGCCACCGGCGACGAGATTGTGCCGCCCGAGGCTGTGCCCGCGCCGGGGCAAGTGCGCGATGTGAACTCGTACGCGCTGGCGAGCCTGGTGCAGCAGGCCGGCGGCGTGGCAGTTCCATGTGGCATTGTGCGCGACGACCTGGCGGCGCTGCGGGCGGCGGCCACGGCGGCGCTGGCCGAGTGCGATGCGCTGATTCTCTCCGCGGGCAGCTCGGTGAGCGTGCGCGACATGACCGCCGCCGTGATCGATGGGCTGGGCCAGCCGGGAACACTGGTGCATGGCGTGGCGGTCAAGCCCGGCAAGCCCACCATCCTGGCGGTGGCCGGCGGCAAGCCGGTATTCGGGCTGCCCGGCAACCCGGTGTCGGCGCTGGTGGTGGCCGACCTGTTCGTCACGCCGACGATCTACCGGCTGCAAGGCTGCGCGGTGCCGCCGCCCCGCCGCAGCGTGCGGGCGCGGCTGACGCACAACCTGGCCTCGGCCGCCGGGCGCGTCGACTACATTCCGGCGCGAATCGACTACAATTCGGGCGCGGCGCAGCCAGATGGCTTACCCAGCGCTGAACCGGTGTTTGGCAAGTCAAATCAAATCTTTACGTTGGTGATGGCCGACGGCATGATTGTCGTGCCGATGGATACCACCGGCCTGAGCGCTGGGGCCGTGGTGGAAGTGCGCTTGTTCTGAGGAGACCAAGATGCCCAAGTTAACGGTATTGTCGTGCCCGTCGTGCGGCGCGTCGTTGAGCATTGAGCAGGGCGCTTCGACGGCCCAGTGCTCGTTTTGCGGCAACACCTCGGTTGTGCCGCAAGAGCTGCGCGGGAGCTCGCCGGCCACGCCGCAGGAAGTGCCCGGCCAGAAGCCGGTGTACCTGAGCGGCATGCCGCTGATGGACCAACTGCCCCGGCTGCGCGAGCTGGGCGACCTGGTGCGCGCCGGCCGCCGCGACGATGCGGTGCGGCTGTACCAAGACCTGTTCGGCGCAAACGACCTGCAAGCGCGGGCGGCAGTGGACCAGTTGGCGCTGGGCCAGCCGGTGTCGGTCAACCAGTTTAGCGCGCTGCGCAGCGGCTCGAGCACCGACGCCGGGCTCTTCCGGTTCGACCAGGCCGGCCTGCCGCAGGTGCAAATTCAAGCTAAGAGTGCCATGAGCGCGATGGGCGGCAGCCCCATGCTGGCGGGCGGCGGCCTGTATGGCGCGCCGGTGGTGATCGACACGCGGCCGGCGCGGCAGGCGGGCGGGTGCATCGCCATGATCGTGGTCATCTCGGTCGTCGGCTCGCTGCTGATTACGGGCCTGGCGCTGTTTGCCGGGTTCATGCCCTTCTTCAACTTGGGCGAAACGCTCAACGACCTGGGCCTGGGCGATGTGGGCGACACGATTGCCGAGGTCACCGACGCCTACCCGCGCGAAGTGCTCAGCGTCGGCGGCGAGGGCACGGGCCGGGGCAAGTTCACCGATGCGCGCCATGTTGGCATCGACGGCGCGGGCAACATTTACGCCTCCGATTACGACGGCGGCCGGGTGCAGGTGTTCGACGCGACTGGCGAGTTCATCACGCAATGGACGGTCGAGGGCGAGAACATCTACCTGACCGGCATGGCGGTGGCCGAGGACGGCACGCTGTATTTGGTGTACGGCAGCGAGCTGTACCATGTGGACGGGCAGACCGGCGAGGAATTGGCCCACATTGAGTGGGACGAGGGCTGGGGGTTTGAGGATGTGGTGGCGCTGCCCGACGGCGGGTTTGCGGCCACCTGGTACAAAAACCGCGACGATCTGGTGATTTTTGACGCGGACGGCGAAGTGGTGGTCGACGTGCAGGAGGCCATCAGCAGCATCACCGGCGAGGCGGCCGTGACCATGAAGCTCACGGTCGACAACGACGGCAACCTGCTGGTACTCAACTCCAACAGCGAGATGGTGTTCAAGTTTAGCGCCGAGGGCGAGTACCTCAACAGCTTCGGCGGTGACGGCGAGGGCCAGGGCCAGTTCCGCGCGGTGGGCGACATCACGGTGGACAACACCGGCCAAATTTGGGTGAGCGACATCACCGGCGTGCAGGTGTTCGACGCCACCGGCCGCTACGTCTCGCGCTTCGCCCCGGGGTTCTACGCCTACGGCATGGCGGTCGACGACGCCAACTTCCTGTACATCGCCGGCGACAACCACATCACCAAATACCAGCTTGAGCCAAGTGAATAGCGCGGCATGACCGAGCGGCGCGTCTATCTCGAAGACATCCCCCTGGCGGAGGCGCAGCGCCGGCTGCAGGCGGCCTTGCAGGCCGTGGGGCAGTGGCAGCCGCTGGGGATCGAGACCGTGCCGCTGGACGCCGCGCTGGGCCGCGTAACGGCCGCGCCCGTGTGGGCGGCGCTGTCGGCTCCGCACTATCACGCCTCGGCCATGGATGGCTTCGCGGTGCAGGCGGCGGCGACGGCGGCGGCGACCGAGAAGGCCCCGGCGCGGCTGGCCGTAGGGCGCGATGGCCCGGCCCGCTATGTGGACACCGGCGACCCGCTGCCCAAATGGGCCGATGCGGTGGTGCCGGTGGAGAACGTGCAGTACATCGGCGGGCGCGTGCGGCCGGAGGCGATTGAACTGCATGCGGCGCTGGCCCCCTGGGCGCATGTGCGCGCCATGGGCGAAGACATGGTGGCGACCGAGTTGGTACTGCCCGCCAACACGCTGCTGCGGCCGGTGGACCTGGGCGCCATCGCCGGCAGCGGGCACAGCGACGTGGCCGTGTGGCGGCAGCCGCGCGTGGCTGTCATCCCCACCGGCACCGAGCTGGTGCCGGCCGGCCAGCCGGTGCAGCCGGGCGACATCATCGAATACAACACGCTGGTGCTGGCGGCGCAGGTGGCGCAGTGGGGCGGCGTGGCCACCCGCTGGCCGATTGTGCCGGACGACCTCGAGCAAATTGCGGCGGCGGTAAGCGCGGCGGGGGCCGAGCACGATTTGGTGCTGCTGAACGCCGGCTCGTCGGCCGGGTCAGAAGACTATTCGGCGGCGGTGGTCGAAAGGCTGGGCACGCTGCTGGTGCATGGCGTGGCCGTGCGGCCGGGGCATCCGGTGATTTTGGGCATGCTGAATACCGAGCGCCCGGTGCCCATCATCGGCGTGCCGGGCTACCCGGTGAGCGCCGCGCTGACGGGTGAGATCTTCGTCGAGCCGCTGCTGGCGCGCTGGCAGGGCCGGGCCGTGCGCCAGCCCCCCACCCTGGAAGCCGTGCTCACGCGCAAGGTACTCTCGCCGCTGGGCGACGATGAGTACCTGCGCGTGACCGTCGGCCGCGTGGGCGAGCAGGTGGTCGCCACGCCGCTGGCGCGCGGCGCAGGCGTCATCACCTCGCTCGTGCGGGCCGATGGGATTGTGATTGTGCCGCGCCACCACGAGGGCTACGACGCGGGCAGCCACGTCACCGTGCGCCTCTATCGCCCGCCAGAGCAGATTGAACGCACCCTCGTCGCGATTGGGTCGCACGACCTCACGCTCGACCTGCTGGCCCAGCGCCTGGCCGAATACGACGGCGAGGGCGGGCCGCTGCGGCTGGCCTCGGCCAATGTGGGCAGCCAGGGCGGGCTGGTGGCGCTGCGGCGCGGCGAGGCGCACTTGGCCGGCAGCCATTTGCTCGACCCCGAAACCGGCGCCTACAACCTGAGTGCCATCCGCCGCTACCTGCCGGAGACGCCGGTGGTGGTGGTGGCGCTGGTGGGGCGCGACCAGGGGCTGATGGTGCCGGCTGGGAACCCGCAGGGGCTGCGCACCCTGGCCGACCTGGGCCGCGCCGACGTGCGCTTTGTGAACCGCCAGCGCGGCGCGGGCACGCGGGTGCTGCTGGACTACGAGATCGGCAAGATCGGCCTGTCTCCAGCGGAGATTCAGGGCTACGACCGCGAGGAGTACACGCACCTGGCGGTGGCGGCGGCGGTGGCCTCCAGCGTGGCGAGCGCCGGGCTGGGCATTGCGGCGGCGGCGCGGGCGCTAGGGTTAGACTTTGTGCCGCTGTTCAAAGAGAAGTATGAATTGGTGATCCCCCAGGCCTATTTCAACAGCCCGCTGCTGCGCCCGCTGCTCGACGCGCTGCACGAACCGCGCTTCCGGGCGGAGGTGGCGGCGCTGCCAGGGTATGATGTAGCCGACATGGGGACGATTGTGGCCGAGGTGCCGTAGATGACGAGTTTGCCCTTTGACCGAGCCGTGGAATATTACGACCGCACGCGCGAGATGCCGGACGAGATCGCGCGCGACGGGATTCACGCGCTGCTCGACCGGCTGCAGGCGCACCGCTACGCGCACATTCTGGAAGTGGGCGCGGG
>JAYUUW010000600.1:0-9790 GCA_043754665.1 Anaerolineales bacterium
GACGCCAACGAACAGCAGCGTACTTTGCCGGCCGCTGGGACGCACTGAGGCGCACGCCAGCCCGCCGATGATGCCAAGAACGATGATAGGAGCTAAGAAAGTTGCCATGCTAAAACGGTAATCTACTGGTTTGGTCCGCTGCTAGCTTGGATCGTTACGGTGCTAGCGCTAATTTACCGTGTCCCCTGCGCCGGCGCTATCAGCCGGCTGCTGAAATTGGTGTAGGACAAATACCGACAAGCCGCAGCCAAATAGGCCGCCGGTACTAGCCGGCCGCTACGCCAAGGTGGCGCCGGCCTCAGTCAACGCCTGCATCGGCCCGGCGTCGCCGCCATAGTGCAGCAAGAGGCCCAACGCCTCCCCGGCCCGCGGCCCGGCATCGACCGTCAGCAGCACGCTGCCCGCCCGGAAGCCGCGCTCGAAGTGCTGCGACTCGGTCTCCGGCAGGCCAAGGCGGTTCAGCGCGCCGACGAGGCCGCCGGCCGCCGCGCCGAGGCCGGCTCCGGCCACGGCTGTGCCGCTGGCCACGCCCAGCGCCGCCGCCAACATGCCGCCGGCCACAATCGGGCCAACGCCAGGGATGGCCAGGGCGGCCACCAACCCGACTAGCATGCCCGCGACACCGCCGAGCAGCCCGCCGCTCACCGCGCCGGCCACCGCGCTATCCACCGTGTGGTTGGCGCTGGGGTCGTCGAGCAGCTCGCCGGTTTCGGTGCGGTCGCGCATGGCCACGCCGATGTGATCGCCGGTGAAGCCCGCCGCGCGCAGGGCGTCGATGGCCCGCTCGGCTTGCGGCTGGTCGGGAAAGAGCGCGGCCACCAGACTGCGATGGGTCAGGTCCCGCGCCAGAGCGTTCGGTTGAGCATCCATGTTGTAGTCTCCAGAGGGCGGGCAGGCAGACGTGTGGGGGCGTTGGGCCGCGCTGCCCCACTCGGTTCCGGGCCGGGAACCGAGCGGGGACAAGCAGCGGTGCCGCAACGCCTTAGAGGGTGTCGGCCGGGGACTTGTCAGCGCGCACGCGCGTCTCGAAATCCTTGAGGCGCGTGGCCAATTCGTCTTCGGCGCGGGCGCGGGTCCAGCCATAGCGCTCTTGCAACGCGCCCAGCAGCTTGTCCTTCTTGCCGCCGATGCGCTCCACGTCGTCGTCGGTCAGTTGACCCCACCAGTCGCGGACCTGGCCTTTGGCTTGCTTCCACATACCTTCAAAGATATCGTCATTCAAACCCATGACTACCTCCTGTTGTTGACTGTGGCGGCTACACGCTGCCCGGATCGGGCGCGGCGGGCCGACCGGCTACTTGCCGGCTAACCCGGCGCGCCGCTGGTTAACTGCTCCAAGGCCTGCGGGATCTTCTCAAACTCCGACGACTTGTCGAAGAAGTAACTGGCCCCAGCCTCGAGGCAGGTCTTACGATATTGGGGATACGGGTAGTTCGTCAGCATGATGAACTTCGGCCGGACCGTCTCTTGCTGGGCCCAGCGCAGCACGTTCATGCCATTGCCCGAAGGCATCTGAATGTCCAGAATGACGACATCGGGCTGTAAGGCCTGGATATCAACCACGGCTTCCAGGGCATCCCCAGCGGTGCCGATCACATCCACGTTGCCCAGGTCGCCCAGCAGCGCTGCCAGCCGCTCGCGGACGGGGGCCGAGTCGTCCGCGATCAGCACGCGGATTCGTTTGTCAGCATTCACGGCACCTCCCTGGGCGCAGCATCCACCGATAATTGTTCATGTGCAACGCCATTCCATAGCACCACGATACCCGGCACGGCCGGTCGCGGCAATCGGCTGGCGCTGATAAGGGTGTCAGTTAGGCGCGGGTGGGGGTGTAGGCCGTTGTCCTACAGGGACATAATGGCGCGCCAGCCGGGGCATTGGCTGGGCGGCGGGGAGATGCTGGTGTAGGGGGCGAAGCGCCAGCCTTAAAACAAAACAGCCGCGCGCCGCAGAACGGCCGGGCTGCCTGAAGGCCGGCGCCACAGCGGCGGACGGACGCCTTAGTTGAGGTGGCCCGCCTTCGGATCGAAGGCCGCGAGCCTATCCAGCGCTCCCAATGTGTCCACGCCGTCAGTTTTTGTCGGAAATTACGGGGTTTGGTCGTCCAACGAACACAAGATTTCCAGCCCATGCCAATGCGTAATGTACAGTTAGTGTACACCTAACAGGCCATTCATCTTCTGGGCCGCGTCGGACTGCATCGATGGAATAACATGGGAGTAGGTGTCGAGGGTCAAGGATACCTTGGAGTGTCCGAGTATTTCCTGAACCACCTTGGGATGAACGTTCTGTGAAAGGAGGAGTGTGGCGCAAGTATGGCGCAAGTCGTGAAAGCGGATAACCTTCACGCCGGCGGCTTGGCTCACGCTATGAAACAACCGCGTGAGGTAGCGGGCGTTAATCGGCAAGTTGTTCCGAGTGCGGAAGATCAGCCCTGATTGTCCGTTATACAACTTACGCAACGCATCAGTGACTAAATCCGTCATCGTCACCGTGCGCCGGCCTCGCTCGGTCTTGGGTTCGGCCAACACGACGCCCTTGCCTCGGAGAACCTGAGCCGAACGGCTGATATGGATCGTGCCGGCGGTCCAGTCGATGTCTTCCCAATGCAGCCCGATCAGCTCGCCTTCGCGCAGCCCCATGGAGGCCGCCATCAAGAAAATGGCGAAGCGGGGATGATCCTTCACGGCCACCAGGAACTTGCGTAACTCGTCGATGCTCCACGTGTTAGGAATAGTCGACTTCTTAGCCGGCGGCGGAGACGCCAGGTCCGCAACGTTGCGCACGACCAAACCCCACTTCACAGCTTGATCAAGGCACTTGTGGATGATGGAATGGATGCAGCGCACATAGCCGCGTGAGAGACCAGCTTCGAGCTTGCTGGTGTAGAAGGCCTGCAACTGCTCGGGCCGCAGCTTGGAAAGCTTGATGGATCCTAAGCCAGGTTGAATGTGGGTGCGAATGAGCCCGGCCCAGTTCTGCAAGGTCTTGGGCCGAAGCGAATGAGTCGCCACGTCACGCACGTAACGGGCGATGAACTCCCCGAGGGTGGTTTTCTCGCTAGCTACCCACTGATTGTCGCGGACAGCGCCACGTTGTTCGAGTAACCAGTCGCGAACCACGCGTTGGGTCTTGCTGCGCTTGCGCTTGGACTTGCCATCGGGCATGACGATGGCGCCAGTCCAATACCCGTGCTTGTCCTGAAATATCGACCCTTCACCTTTCGCTCGTCTCTTTGGCATCAGTATCTCTCAGACTTCATCGGGGCGGTCTTACATCGGTGGCGATTTGCCTCGCAAACGGTTACGGGAAACATGCGTTCTACGACGCTATTATACTTGAGGCCGACGATGGGCGACAGCCCCTAGCAAGCGATACCAGGGTACCCACATACGCATAAGTCACCTTGGTCCGTTGCGGATTGTGGCCCAGCCACATCGCCAGCTCGCGCCAGCCTTCGTGCTCGCTTGCTCCCAGTAGGTCCAGCTTCATCTGCATGAACTTGGTTGCAGCCGTGCCGCGAAAGCCGTGGACGCCACGGCGCCGGATGCCCAGTCGGTCGCCGGTGTCGCGGACCGTATCCTCCAGGCCGTTCTTCCACGTGCGCTCATTGCTGGGTTCCAGATAGATAAAGGGCCGGGAGCGGTTGAGCTCAACCAACACATCCGGATGCAGCACCTGGATCCGGCGCGTCTTGCCGCCCTTGCCCAGTAGGTCCACCCGCCGCTCGTCGGGGAACACCTTGTCTCCAAGCCGATGAAACACCTAGTCAATGCGCGCCGGTCGAGCTGATGAAGCGCAGCGCCTGGCCATACCGGGCATCGCGCCGGCGGATGCAGTCTGAGATGGCCTCGGCTTCGTCGGCCGCGTAGGCGCCGCGATGGACCTGGGTTGGGTCTACGGCCCACTCGGCGGGCACAATCGCTTCTTGGATCCAGCCACGGGCGGCCAGGGCTTCTTCGAGCTTGCGTAAGCAGGTTAGGTGCGTGCGGACCGTCGAGGGTGCGCAGGTGGCCGTCTTCTCGGCTAAGTACTCGGTGATCAGTTCCGGGTCCAATTCGCGGAACTGCCGGATCGCAGGGTAGTGCTCGGTTACCCAGTGAGTCAGGGTGATGGCCCGGTCGAACACGGTATTCAGGTAGCCGTCGCTAAACACGCCGGGGACTGCCTGGCCCGGCCGGTGCCCGTGTTCACGCTTGGCGGCGTGCTTGGAGTGGCCGCGCTCGTCCACGGCCTCCAGGGCGTAGTGGATTTGCCCCCGCCAACTCTTTTGCCCCATCGTTCCTCACCCTTTCACCCAGGCGCACCCCGGTCGTCGGTCTCGGAGGCTACCGCCCCAGTTACCTTTCCTGTCCGCTGCGCTTTTTTTCCGCGCCATAGGGCGCGGTTGTCAGTTGAGGTCTCGCCGCCAGCCCGGTGGGCCGACGCAATCGGCGCTCGGTGGTGCTGAGCTCATCCTGGTCGTGCGCATCCCCGCCGCGAGGAAGCCGGCTTTCGGCGGGGAGCATCAAGGGCCGGCCCAGTGTCTGGGCCTGACTCGATCTCAGTCGCGATTGCTGCTGGTGCTCAAGCAGCGCGACTGTGATCACCACCGTGTGTGGCACGCATAGCAAGCTTGCGGGAGCGCGGCTTGGGCGAAGGCAAAAGCCGGCATTCGGGGAAGCATCGCCCTGAGGCGAGTGAGATACCACATTTGTAGCGTAGAAGCAGGGTCGGGCGCTCCGAAAACGTTCCGAATCCTTTCCGAAGTCAGGGCAAAAGCTGACTACGCCGCTGGACTTCCTAGCGGAAGCTGGTCACGGCGGGCGGCGGGGGCATGGCGCGTTCCACATCTCAAGGCAGCTTTAGGCCTCGTGCGGCTTGCTGTCGGCTTAGCCGGTCTCAATCACGGCCATGGCCACCGCGGAGAATTGGCTGAAGTGCATGCGTGCGCGCGTCAGCAGCGAGTCGAATAAGCAGCCATCGGGGTACTTGTGCCCATGGCACTCAGCCGATTGGCGATGTCGTAGGTGTAGGTCGCCGCCAGGCCGCCGGTGAGGTCTGCGACAGGCGGTTGCCTACCGCGTCGTAGGTGAAGTGGAAGTAGAGGCCGCTGTCGTAGTCGGCCGCGGTCAGACGCTTCAGGCCGTCATTGGTGTAGTGATGACGGTCGTCACCAGCTCGCCATTGCTGCCAAGCAATGACGGCTGATAGGTTCGGGCGAAGCCGGCGCTCGGCTTGGCCAGCCGATGGGACGTGGCGGCCCGGTGCACAATGGGCTCAGGCTGGCCGCCACCGGTCAACGCATCCCACAAGCAGGCCAGGATGGTCTGGCTGCGCTACTGCTGCTGGTCGCCAATGTAGTTATAGCGCCGCGAGTCGCAGGAGTCGAGGAAGTACGTGCCGCGCGTGCTAGTGTCGATGCCGTTCACCCGGCCGAGGCGCACCATGTCAATGACGAGGGTGCTGTTGTTGACGCCGGTGACGTTGGCCTGCTGCGCGCCGTCGAGCCACAGGGCCAGGCTGCTCGTCGAGCCGCGCTGCCAGTCGAACTCGATGTTATGGAGCGCGTCCGAGAGCGTGAACCAACCGGTGCTGGCCCAGGTGTTACTGGTGTTGACCAACTCGGCCTGGATTTGGTAGCTGCCGCCAACCGACGGGCACGCCCCGCCGTTGCAGCGGAATTCCAGCCGCAAAGCCTGCGTGGAGGTGCCGCCGACGGCCCGGTCCGCACCGATGCCGGCTCTTGCGGAAGAAATGTTGCTGTTCAGGCTAAGTTACGGAAGACCATCCCGCCGCAGACCGCGCATGGGTTGCAGTTTAGGCCCGGACACTCGCAAACCAACGCATCGCCCGGTACGACACTACCGGGCACAACACTCCCCCACCCTCGCGCCGCTCCATCGCGCTGAAACAGAACTGGTCGCCTTCACCTGAAGCAGAGATAGTTCGCCGAGTAACCATCTTAAACGAGCACAGCTTACAAGACGTAGGCGAAATGGGGCGAACCAGGGCCGGCAACGGCGCCGACCAAGGTCAGGTGACCCGCCAAATGGCCTAGTGCAGGGCGGGCCATCTTGCGCTAGGCGACGGCCAGCCGTGTGCGCTAAACTAACGCCAACTTGACCCGCAATGGAGAATTGGCGATGAACCCGATGACCAGACGGATTGTGCTCCCCCTTAGCGCCGGGTTACTGGGTATGGCGGCGCTAATGGCCGTCTATGTGGGCATAGTGTCGCTGGCCGAATCGCCCGCCCGTGCCATCGAGTTGTTCTGGGAAGACAAATTCCTCGTCATCCCCATCATGCTCGGCTTTGGCACTCAAGTCGGTTTGTACACTTTGTTAAAGAAGGGGCTCTATCTGCCCACGGCAGGCCCGGCCGGCGGTGCGACGACGGCCGCCAGCGGCGGCATTTCGACAATGGCCATGGTGGCCTGCTGCGCGCACCGCGTCGCTGACGTACTCCCACTACTCGGCCTGACGGCGGCGGCGGCGTTCCTGGCTAACTGGAAGATACCCTTCCTCGTCGTCGGGTTGATCAGTAATCTCATCGGCATCATGGTCATGTTACGTGTCATTTACAAAGTGAGGCAGCGCGCGCTTCTGGGCGCCAAGCCGGTAGCGGCGGAGGCAGTATGAAACCAGACATGCGTCGTTTGTGGGCAATTGGATCAGGGCTGGTCGCAATCGTCGTGCTGGCAGCTTGCAGTGCGGCGCAGACTCCGGCAACCGGTCTGCCGGCCACGGCCTCCAATACACCGCCACCCACCGCCATTGCCGACCAGCCCGAGGGCCTTACGCGCGAAGACACCCAGGGCGCCGTGACGGTCAAGGTAACACCGCTCAACTTAGGGAACCCTTCGGTGACCCTGGATTTTGACGTGGTGCTGGATACACACTCAGTGGACCTTTCGATGGACCTGACGCAATTAGCGGTGCTCCGCACCGACCTGGGCGCGGAGGTGAGCGCCACCGTCTGGGCGGTGGGCACTGGCCATCACTATGAAGCCACGCTTTCTTTTCCCTCCCAGACGGCTGCCGGCACAAGCCTTCTGGACGGCGCGACCACACTTACCTTGATCATCACAGACGTGGATGCGCCCGAACGGGTCTTTGAGTGGGACCTGCGCCAGTAGCACGCCTTTAGCAGTTAGCGGGGATAAGTCGAATGAACAATAAACACCTGGTGCTCATGCTGGCCTGCTGTCTGGTCCCGGTGGCGGGCCTGGCGGCGATATTCCTTTGGGACGTGCCGGTCAACAGTGTGGTGCTAGTGGGGCTGGCGTTGTTCTGCCCGCTGGCGCACTTGCTCATGTTGAAATTCATGCCGCGCGAGCACGGAGTGCCTGAGCCTGGAACCCACCCGAACGCGCCTGCCCCGTTGGCCACCAACAGACGATGACGACGGTTGATCTTAAGGCAACGGCGCTGACTCAGAAACGCTATCAGCGCCTGGCGGCGTCCTACGATGTCAGGGAAGGCAGTGCCGAGGGGCGTTACCGCGCCTGGCGCGAGAAGTTGTGGGCCCTGATGCCAGGCCCGCGTGTCTTGGAGGTGGGCGTGGGCACGGGCAAGAACATACCCTATTGGCCCCCGGGCGTCCGAGTCACAGCCATTGACCTGACGCCCGGCATGCTGGAGCTCGCCCGCCGCCGCGCCCAAGAATTGAGCATCGTAGCCGACCTTCGTCTGGGTGATGTGCAGGCCCTTGACTTCCCGGACGCCAGTTTTGACGCAGCCGTTGGCACCTTCGTCTTCTGCTCGGTGCCTGATCCAATGTTGGGTTTGCGCGAGCTGAGGCGGGTCGTGCAGCCGGGCGGCCGGGTGTTGTTATTGGAGCATATGCGCTCAGCGAATCCAATCCTGGGTACGCTGATGGACATACTTAATCCGGTCGTTGTGCGCCTGATCGGGGCCAATATTAACCGCCGGACAGTTGAGAACGTGTGGAACGCCGGATTGCAGATTGAGAACGTGGAAGATCTGGGAATGGGCGGCATGTTCAAACTGATTACCGCGCGAGTTGATTCGCTCCAGGCGTGAGATTCTGAGTTGGAAAATAGCAGCCGCCAGCGGATGAAATCGGCTTGTCAGCCGAACAGGCCGTTTGGCGCTGTTGTGAACCGGACACTTTTGGTACAGTTTGCCCGTGACGGACAAAGGCCAGCTCTGAGAAAGGTGTACCCCCTTTGAACAGACGTCTCCTACTTGTGTCTCTGCTGTTTCTTACGGCCGCTTGCTCGGGAACCACCAGTTCCAACGGCCCAATGGAGATCGTGCTGCAGGCTTCGGGCATGACCTACCAGCCCGCCATGATTGAGGTTACGGCCGGCCAGCCGGTCAAGCTCACGTTTCAGAACAAGGACGTGGTCGACCATGACTTCAGCATTATGGAGTTTCCGATGGAGATGATGGGTGCCACCCAAGAGCCGATGGCCGGGCACGACATGGGCGGAGTGACTGACCTGCCCGAGTTGCACATGGCCGCGTTGATGAACCAGACCAGCACCCTGGAATTCACGCCCAGCAAGCCGGGGACGTATGAATTCTTCTGCACCGTGGCCGGGCACAAGGCCGCGGGGATGGTGGGCACTCTGGTGGTCAAAGCGCCGTAGGCGACCCGAGACGAACTAAGCAGCGTGTTAAGCCCGAGCGCCGCCCTCCACAAGAGTGCGGCGTTTGTGTAAATGTCTCGAACGACCGGGTCGGGCGAACCGAATAAGCGCGTATGCTTCTTGCCAACGCTGACCCTGCCGAGCAGGCGGCCGAAGACTTCCGCCTTGAGCGGCGGTGATTTCCTGGACGACCAGCGCGGATGGCAGATTGACGCGATTACGGATGCCCCGGTCAGTTGTCCTTCTTGCCTCCTGCAAGATAGTTCTACGCCGACGTTGGGGGGTACACAAACGGGGCGGCGCCGTGAAGGCCGCCGCCCCAACAGGTCTGATTCAGTTGCCCGAAGGCAGCTTACGCGTTGCTCTGGGCGGCCCCACTGCCGTGGCAGTTGCCGGGGCCGAAGCCAAATCCAATGCCCATCTGGGTGAGCATCCAGTCGTAGCGGCGAGCCATGTGACTGAGCATTTGGTCGGCCTGCACTTGGGAGATTGTCCCCTCGGCCACGGCCTGATCTAGGCCTGCCTTGACTGAGGTCTCCAGCGCTGCGGTCAATTCGGCCCGCTTCACCCCTTGCGCTTCGGCAACTTGGGTCAGGGTCTGGCCACCAGCGAGCTGGGTGTTGAGCGCATCAGGCGTCAGGCCGATGGCCTCGGCCAGACCGGTCCACACTGCGGTGTGCAGCGCGCCGGAGTCAGACATCCACTGGCGCATAGTGTCCATGCCCATGCCGTTCATGCCCATGCCGTCGCGCATGCCCTGGCCGTTTTGCATCCCATGGCCATTGCCCAATATCCCGTAACCGTCGCCCGGGGCCGGCGTGCCGCTCTGATAAGCACCCATCATGCCATCTCGGCCGCCCATCATCCCGTAACCCATGTTCCAGGGAGACACGCCTTGCCCGAAGGCAAAGCCCAGGCCAAGCCCAGCGACCACGGCGACGACAGAAACTGCGACAAGGGTGACTTTAAGTGGGGTGTTCATAGTGTTTTCCTCCGAGCAGTTGCGCAATAGGCTCCTCACGACTTAGCTACCCGTTAGACGGTGGGTTTGAAGAGCTAAGGAAGGACAGGTGCTCTTCGGGTGAACAGCCGCAGACCATTTAGCTTGTTTTTGTCACATCGCGGGATTGCTAGCCAGCGCCTAAACTACGACGAGCATCAACAACCCCATGGCCACCACGCCACCGCCGAGCG
>JAYUUW010000601.1:0-10651 GCA_043754665.1 Anaerolineales bacterium
GCCAGCGCCGCCGGGGTGTCGCCGTTCCCAAAGTAGGCATCGCCCAGGGCCGTGTGGCGGGTGGCAGTCCAGCCGTCGAGCGCCGCCGCCGCCTTGAGATACTTGATGGCCTCGTCAAAGCGCTCGGCCGAGATGGCCGCTAGCCCGGCGCGGTGCTGCGCCTGACCCCAATAGGGCAGCCGCGCCGCCACATCGGCCAGCGCGTCGGCGGCGGCCAGGTAGTCGGCAGCGGCTGTGGCGGTTTGCGCCGCCTGCCAGGCCTGCGCGATTTGCACCACCACCGGCTGCGCGCCCAACAGCGCCACGGCCGCCAGCACCAGGGCGGAGCGCAGCCACGCGGCCCACGCGCTGGGCGCGGCCGGTGCGGCGTTCGGCGGGATGGTCGTCATGCCAGGCTCAAGGCCTCGCGCACGGCGGCGCGCAGTTGGTCGCCTTGCACGGGCTTGCTCAGGTAAGCGGTCAGCGGTTGCAGATTGCCGATGAGCCGGTTGACCGGCTCGGCATGGGAGGTCAGCACGATGATGGGGGCGCGCTGGTGGCGCGGGTCGCCCTTGAGGTTTTCCACTACGTCCCAGCCGCGCATGTCGGGCAGGTTGAGGTCAATGAACACCAGATCGGGTTGTTGGTCGGCCAGAAACGCGACGGCGGCGGCCCCCGTGGCGGCGTGGACAATCTCCAACGGCAGGCCGCGCAGCGTCAGGCGCAGCAGCGTCATGGTGTCGGTGTCGTCTTCGACGACCAATACCCGGTAAGTGCCTGTCACAACCATCTCCGTCATCCCCTGCCCAAGTGGAACGCGCATTATAGACTGCTCATGGGGGTGCGCCAAACGCCGGCCGGCTAAGGCTTGCCAACCGCCGTCCGTAGCTCCTTCAACTCCGCCAGAATGGCGATCAACAATTGCACTTGATGCTCCGCGCCCGCCGCCGCTTCCGGCGTCAGCAGCGACCACTCGCGCCCATCGTACAGGTAGCGCACGTTGATGTCGGAGCAATAGAACGTGGAGCCGAGCGGCGGCTTCAGGCCGGCCAGCGCGCCGGCCCGCACCTCGGCCGCCGAGCCGATGTAGCGCACAATGGAAGTCTCAATCGCCATCGCCATTGCCAAAATCCTTTCGCCTGTGAGGTGAATATGGGTAGCCACTGTATCATGGTTCCACGTCAAACCGATGGGTTCCGGCCGGCTCGAATGCTATAATGCCGCACAGATTGCGCGCAGCGGCACAAGCCGCGCCGCGCCTGCCAGTGGAGGACGATCCGCCATGCATGTTGTAGTGTGTGTTAAACAGACCCCCGACTCGGCGGCCAAATTGACCGTCACCAATGGCGAGGTCGCCTGGGGCGACTCGAGCTTGGTCATCAACCCGTGGGATGACTACGCCATCGAAGAAGCCGTGCGCCTGAAGGAGAAGCACGGCGGCAAGGCCACGGCCATCAGCCTTGGCCCAGAGAGCGCCAAAGAAGCGCTCAAGACCTGTCTGGCGATGGGCTGTGATGAGGCCATCCTGATCTCTGACCCCAGCCTGGCCGGCTCGGACGCGCTCGCCACCAGCTACATTCTGGCGCAGGCCATTAAGAAGCTCGGTGACGTGGACCTAGTGCTCTTCGGCAAGCAGGCCATCGACGGCGACACCGGCGTGGTGCCGATTGCAGTCGCCCGCCGCCTCGGTTGGTCGCCGCTCACCTTCACCATCAAGATCGCCGCGCTCGACCTGGCCGCCAAGACCATTCAGGCCGAGCGCCTGGTGGAGCAGGGCAAGCAGGTCGTCACCAGCCGCTTGCCGGCCGTCATCGGCACCGTCAAAGACATCAACGAGCCGCGCTATCCCTCGTTCATGGGCATCCGCAAGGCGGCCAAGGCCGTCATTCCCACGTGGACGGCGGCGGACCTCGGCCTCGACGTCGCCAAGGTTGGCGCGGGCGGCTCGGCCACACACTGGCCCACGCTCACCGGCCTGCCGGCGCGCGAGGGCCGCGTGGTCATGCTCACCGGCACACCGGCCGAAATCGCCACCCAGTTGGCCGACCGACTGCTGGCCGATAAGGTGATCTAGCCATGAGCCACAAAATCTGGGTCTTCATCGAACAGTTTCGAGGCGCATTGGCCCCAGCATCGCTTGAAGCCTTGGGCGAGGCCCGCCGCCTGAGCGCATCATTCGGCGGCGGTGTTACGGCGCTGCTGTTTGGGCAGGGCGTGGAAGCGCTGGCCGCCGACGTCATCGCCCACGGCGCGGACGAGGTGCTGTTGGCCGACGACGCGACGCTGGCCGAGTTTCGGGCCGAACCGTTCGCGTCCTTGCTGGCGGCGTTGGCCGGCGTGGGCCAGCCGGAAGTCGTTCTGGCCGGCGCGACCACGCGGGGCCGCGACCTGCTGGGCATGGCTGCCGTCGATCTCGACGCCGCGATCTTCGCGGACGTGACCGATGTCAGCGTGACGGATGGGAAGATCACGGCCACGCGCCCGGTCAACGCCGGCAAGTTGGCGGCCACTGTAACCGCCGACCGCCGGCCGGTGCTCATTACCCTGCGCCCGCGCGCTTTCCCCAAGCCTGAACCCGATGCTGCCCGCACGGGTACGGTTGAAAAAGTGGCCGCCGTCCTGGCTGAAGACGCCATTGGCACCAAGGTGGTGGAGTACGTGGTGGAGGCCGGACGCGTCAGCCTGGCCGATGCCCGTATCATCGTCAGCGGCGGGCGCGGCGTGGGCGGGCCAGATGGCTTTGCCCCGGTGCGTGATCTGGCCGCCGCGTTGGGGGCCGCCGTAGGGGCCAGCCGCGCCGCCGTCGACGCGGGTTGGATTCCCTACGCGCACCAGGTGGGCCAGACCGGCAAGACCGTGGCGCCGGACCTGTACATCGCTGCCGGCATCTCGGGGGCCATTCAGCACCAGGCCGGCATGCGTTCGGCCAAGACCATCGTCGCCATCAACAAAGACGCCGACGCGCCGATCTTCAAGCTGGCCCGCTACGGCATCGCCGGCGACCTGTTCGCCATCCTGCCTGCGCTCACGGCCGAGTTCAAGCAGCGCCTCGGCAAGTAGGGCGTTCGGTTGGCCCACAAAACACAGCGCCCCAGCCATTGGCCGGGGCGCTGCTGTTTCTAATCCAGAGGGCCTTGCTAGAAGCAAGGGCCCCGGTGTCGTTAGGTGTATTTAGCTGAGCTTCTCGGCGAGCGCGACGATGATGCCTTCGGGGCCGCGGAGGTAGCAGAGCCGGTATATTTCCTCGTACTGCGCCACCTCGCCGACGACTTCCGCGCCATGGGGCTTTAGGCGAGCGAGGACGTCGTCAAGGTCCTCAACGGCGAACATGATGCGGTGGAAACCCACTGTGTTTACGGGGGTGGTTGGCTTGGCGCTGGTCGCCGTTGGCTTTTGGAACTTACTGAGCTCGAGGCGACTGTGGCCGTCCGGAGTCCGCATCATGGCGATATCGCTTTGGACGCCGGCGAGCCCGACGACCTGGTCTACCCATGGTCCCTCCACCGTCGCCTCGCCTTCCAGCTCTAGACCAAGTTCGCTAAAGAATGCGATCGCAGCTTTGAGGTCATTGACCACGATGCCAACGTTATCCATGCGCAGCAACTTACTCTTGGTCATGATTTACTCTGTTGGAAGTTCGCTCGTAGGTGTTCCAGTTTGTTGGTTTTGTTGCCTGGCCTTAGGCCGCGTAAGCGCCTAGTCGTCAATCGTAATGCGCTCCAGCATCACGTTGAACAGGTCGAGCTGGTCTTCCCACTTGTCGTCCGGCGCTTCGATCACGATCATGTAGACCAGGCTGTTCGACCGGTCGACCACGCCCGCCAGCGCGCCCTGAATAAACTCTCCGCGCCGGTCGGTGTACTCGTAGTAGGCCAGCCAGCCGTCGATGCCGGCCACCGTGAACGCTTCGCGGTCCTCGATGCTGAATTCATCGACCGCAGCGTCCATCGCGGTCGAGTACAAGTCGAATAGCTGGAACGCGTCGTCGTCGGTGCCGGTGGTCGCCACCCAGGCCGTCACGCCCACAAAGTCGCTGGTTTCGGGGTCGCGCGCCGCAATCACCGAGACCTCGTTGTCGGCCAGGTCGGTTACCCGCCACGCCGCCGGGTAGCTGATCGTCACGCCCACGCCGGTGCTGGAATAAGACGTCATGGGCGGCAGGTCGCCGGGCAGCACCACCACCTGGCCGCTGGCCGCCAGCTTGCCGTTCACAAACATATCCAGCGTGTAGGTGCCGGAGGTCAGCCCGCCGAAGTTGTACAGGCTGACCCAGGCCGTGCCGCTTTCGCCGTAGGCCCAGTTGTCGTAGACCGTGCTGTAATACTCGCGGCCGTCCAGCACCCAGCGCGTCATCCAGCGGTCGTCGTCGCGCATGCGGTCGTACAGAATCTGCGCGTACACAATCGTGGCCGACTGTGGGAATTCGCTGGCCAGGTCTTGCACCACGTTGTCGCTGTCCACGTCCGCGCCAAACACCAGCGGCTCGATGCGGGCGTCCAGGTCACTATCGCCCAACTGGCCGTACATGCGCAGCGAGGCCAGCGCTTCTTTCAGCCGGTTCACCGCCGGGTCGAGCGTGTCGCCCAGGTCGGGCCGCGCCGCCGAGAGTTCCGCCAGGTCGGTCACGCCGCTGTCCATGTAGCTGTTGAACACAGCGTCACTGCTCTGGCGCTGGGCGCAGTCAATCGCCAGCGTGTACGCGTCGGCGGCCTCGTCCGCGCGTTCCAGCGCCATGAGCGTTAGGCCGTTGTTGAAGTGCAGGTAGCAGTCCTCGGGCGACATGCTCAGCGCTTGCTGCGTGTATTCCAGCGCGCTGCGGTATTGGCCGTTGAGGTAGTACAGCCAGCCCACATTGCCAAAGACCGGCGAGCTTTCGTTGCCCAGCGCAATCGCCTTCAGGCCGTCGTCGATGGCCTTCTGCGTGTCGAGGTGTTTGTCGAGCAGCGAGAAGTCGGTGTTGGCCAGCGACCGGTAGAACAATGCCCGGCCGTAGTCCGGCGCCAGCTCCAGCGCCGCATCGAACTCGGGGATCGAGTCGCCCGCGTCCAAGCCGCGATTGGTGGCCAGGTTGTACTTGATCCGACCTTCAATGAAGTGTTCAATGGCCTCATCCGACACGGCCGGCACCGGCCCGAAGAAGATGAACAACACCCACACCGCGCAGATGGTGGTCAGCCCCAAGCTGGCCATCGCCAGGATATAGCGCAGCCGGCTCCCCAGCGTCAGCGACAGGCCGGCCAGGAACAGTGACACCGACAGCGTGGACAGCACCGCCACGTAACCGTTCGACTTGCCGCTCCACGCCCGCGATTGCTCCAGTTGCGTGTGCTCGCGCTCTTCCTGCCGGTAGGCGTCGCGCGACAGCGCTTCGGTGTAGACCACCAGGTCTTGGTTGTAGTCGGCCAGCAGCGGGTCGCTGGCAATCACTTGCCCGGCCGCGTCTTCCCAGCGCGTGGCGTCTAGGTCGTAGTCGGCCGCCAACTCGCTCTGGCCGCCCATGCGCAGGGCGCGCGCCTTGGTGTCGGCCCGCACCGAGCGCTGCAAGTAGTCTTCGTAGCGCTGGAGGGCGTCGGTGCCTTGCGCGGCCGTCAGCCCGGCGCGGAAGAACAGGCCGGTGGCGTCCACGGCGTTGAAGCCGCTGCGCTGCGCCAGGTCCGACGAGCGCAGGCCGGCGTAGTTTTGCAGAAAGGTCACCAGCGCCGCGAACACGCTGACCAGGGTCAGCATGACGATGACGGTGTTTTTGAAGGTGTCGGTCTTTTCGGTTTCGGGTTCGGCGCTCATGGCTTAGCCCAGCCCCAGCGCGGTGATCACGCCCGACCCGACGTAGGCCGCCACGATGCCGAGCGCGATGAGGATGCCCAACGTCAGCCACACCCAGCGCAGCGCGCTCTTGGTGATCTCGGCCCAGGTGAGGAACATCAGCGCCAGGAACCACACAAACAGGCTCGCGCCTAGGTAGAGGCCCTCAGTCCGATAGGCGTTGGCCTCGTTGAAGTTGTCGGTGAAATTCACGTCCTGGTAGATGGCGGCGTTTTGCAGCCGGTCGTTGAGGAAGTTGGGCTCATCAAAGTCGTAATACTCGCCGGCCTCGTCGGCGAACAGGTAGCCGCTGTCAATGTAGGTGTAGGCGTTGTTGCTCTCTTCGAGTTGCCCGGCCGCCTCCAGCCGCAGGCGCGTGCCCAGCGGCGAGCTGCCGTTGCTCTCGGCCTGGTTAATGTAGTCAAAGGTCAGGTAGTACAGGCTGCGGCTGAAGCGATAGTCGTGGAAGGCGCGGCGGTTGCGGGCAATGAGCGTGTAGGTCGAGCCGTTCACGCGCTCCAGGTTGATCTTGGCCAGCACGCCGTTGTGCTGCGCCTCGGTGGCGTTGCCGCTGGCCAGCGCCGATTGCGACGCCACCAGGGCGATGACGGTCGACACCAGCGCGATCAGCACGGTGGTCACCGTGGAGAAGCGCTCCGACTTCTTCTTTGCGGGCGGTGGGCTGGTTTCGCTCATCGGCCTATGCCTTTGCTATGGGGGTCGTCTCGGGGAGGCCTGCGCCGGGGCCGCTACTGCGCCTGGTCGTGCAAAATTTGCAGGGCGGCCACGGCGGCGGCGCGCTGGCCGTCGCTCCAGCCCTGGTCGTCGCGCATGCGGGCCAAGTGCGCCAAGATCGCCTGCGCCTCGGCATCGGTCACATCTTCCCACACGCGCCGAATGCGGGCCGGGTCTTCGGAGAGCAGCGCTTCCCACAATTCGTCCAAGTCCGTCATCGCAGTCGTTTCATGTGGCGGTGTTTATTCCAATCGGCCCGAATAATACCATAACCTTGACCGGTTTTCGCGCGCTCCATATAATGAAATCGGCCTATTGCCCCTGGCGCGCCGCTGCGGTCCGCGCCTGCCCCAACCCGCGTAGTCCCAAACTGTTGGCGCTGGTTCCCGCTGCGGCCGTGCTGGCCCGTGGCGCTGTGTTGGTGTTGGTTGTTAAAGTGCCTATGCAGATTGGTTTGCTACATTACAGTGTGCCGCCCGTGGTGGGCGGCGTCGAGGGCGTCATCGGGCAGCACGCCCGCCTGCTGACTGCCGCCGGCCACCCAGTGCGCCTGTTGGCGGCGCGCGGCGCGGCCCCGCGGCCCGACATCGCCTATGTCGAGCTGCCGCTGCTCGGCTCGCGCCACCCGCGCATCCTGGCCGCCAAGGCCGCGCTCGATGCCGGCCGCCTGCCGGAGGACTTTGAAGCGCTGACGGCTGAGATCATGGCGGCGCTACGCCCGGCGCTGGCCGATTTGGATGTACTGATCGCGCACAACGTGGCCTCGCTCCACAAGAATTTGCCGCTCACCGCCGCGCTGCACCGCCTGAGCGCCGAGCCGGGCGGGCCGCGCTTCGTGCTCTGGCACCACGACCCGGCCTGGGCCGCGCCGCATTACCAGGCCGAGCTGCATCCGGGCTTCCCGTGGGACTTGCTGCGCACCGATTGGCCGAACGTCACCCAGGTCGCGATTTCCGAAATGCGCCGCACCGAGTTGGCCGGCCTGCTGGGCGTGCCGCCCGAGCGCATCCACGTCATCCCCAACGGCGCGGAGACCAGCCAACTGCTCAAGCTCGAACCGCAGACCGAGGCGCTGTTCGCCGACCTGGGCCTGGCCGCCGCCCAGCCGCTGCTGCTGCTGCCGGTCCGCCTCACGCCGCGCAAGAACATTGAGCTGGCGCTGCGGGTGCTGGCCGCCCTACGCGCCGGACCGCTGCCCCAGGCCATGCTGCTGGTCACCGGGCCGGAGGGCGCGCACAACCCGGCCAACGCCGCCTACCGCGCCCGCCTGCTGGCCCTGCGCGACGAGCTAGGCCTGGCCGGGGCCGCGCACTTTGCCGCCGAGCACGCGCCCGACCTGCTGCCCGACGCCGTGGTGGCCGACTGCTACCGCCTGGCCGATGCGCTGCTGCTGCCCAGCCAGCAAGAAGGCTTTGGCCTGCCGCTGCTGGAGGCCGCCTTCACGCGGCTGCCGGTCTTCTGCACCGACATTCCGGCGCTGGCCGAACTGGGGCAGAGCGAGGTGACCTACTTTGCGCCCGACGCCGACCCAGCGGCCGTGGCCGATGCCATCGCCCAGCGCCTCGGGGCCGACCCGGTCTACCGCTTCGCCGCGCGCGTCCGCGCCACGTATACCTGGGAGCAAGTCTATCGCCGGCATCTCGCGCCGCTATTGGCCGGACTCGCCGGTTCACCCAAGGGGGCCGCATGAAGACCCGCACCTTCCCCGCCGTCCGCACCGCGCTCGTGCCCATCATCTACGGCTGCGATGGCCGCGCCGCCCTGGCCGCCGCCCGCGCCCTGGCGACTGAGGTGGTCTTGGTCGGCCTGGTGCCCATTGGCCCGGGCGACGCCATCAGCGCCGGCGGCCCCAAGGCCCGCGCCGTACGCACCCTGCTGCGCGAACTGGCCCCGGCCGACGATGCCCAGGTGCGCGCCCGCGCCACGGTGCGCGTCTCGACCACGCCGTGGGAGGAGCTGCACGCCGCCATCCGCCTGGACGACCCCGACCTGCTGGTGCTGGACTGGGCCAGCCACCTCACGGCGCTCGGCGTGACACCGGCCGAGGTGCTCACCCGCCCCGAGTGTGACATTGTGCTGGTGCGCGGTCCATTCCCCGACGCGCCGCGCCGGGTGCTGGTGCCGGTGCGCGGCGGCCCGCACGCCGAACTGTCGCTGCGGCTGGGCCTCGCCATGCAGCCCGAGCAAATGACGGCCCTGCACCTGACCCAGCCCGGCGACCACACCGACGCGCCGTTTCGCGGCCTGGAACAGGTGCTGCGCCGCCTGCCCGAAGTGGAAACGCGCGCCGCCACGGCCGTTGATCCCGCGCAGATCATTCTGGACGAGGCCGCCGCTTTCAATGTGGTGGTCATTGGCGCAACGGCCCAGCCGCTGCGCAGTGCGGCCTCGCTCGGCCCGGTGGCCGACCGGGTGATGCAGGAGAGCGCCGCCGCCGTGCTGGCGGTGAAGACCCGCCGCCCCATGTCGGCCCACCCGGCTGAGGCCTCCGGCACGCAGGCCATCTCCATCCTGGTGGATAAGTGGTTCGCCGAGAACACGTTTGAGGCGGCCGAGTTTGACGACATCCAGCGCCTGGTGGAGCTGAAGCGGGCGCGCAACCTCACCATCAGCCTGGCGTTGCCGGCCCTCAACGAGGGCGAAACGGTCGGCAAGGTCATTCGCACCATCAAGCGCGCCCTGATGGAGAAGGTGCCGCTGCTCGATGAGATCGTGCTGATCGACTCGAACTCCACCGACAACACCCGCGAAATCGCCGCCGATCTGGGTGTGCCGGTCCACATCCATCAAGACGTGCTGCCGGAGTGGGGGGCGCGGCGCGGCAAGGGCGAGGCATTGTGGAAGAGCCTCTATCTCACCAAGGGCGACATCGTGGCGTGGATTGACACCGACATCGTCAACATCCACCCGCGCTTTGTCTACGGCATCCTCGGCCCGCTGCTACACAACGCCTCGGTGAAGTTTGTGAAGGGCTTCTATCGCCGCCCGCTCAAGGTCGGCGGCAAGATGCAGGCCGGCGGCGGCGGGCGCGTGACCGAGTTGATGGCGCGGCCGATGCTCAACCTGTTTTACCCCGAACTGTCGGGCGTCGTGCAGCCGCTCTCGGGCGAGTACGCCGGCCGCCGCGACGCGCTGGAGCAGTTGCCGTTTTTCTCCGGCTACGGCGTTGAGACCGGCCTGTTGATTGATGTGCTTGAGCGGTTCGGCCTCGGCGCGATTGCCCAGGTCGACCTGCTGGAGCGCGTGCATCACAACCAGCCGCTCGAAGCGCTCAGCAAGATGTCCTTCGCAATCCTCCAGGCCGTCATTCGCAAGCTGGAACGGCGCTACGGCCAGACCATTCTCGAAGATGTCAACAAGTCAATGAAGATGATCCGCTACGAAGCCGGCTCGTACTTTCTGGAAGTGGAAGAGATTGTGGAACACGAGCGCCCGCCCATGATCCATGTGCCGGAGTATGCGGCTCGCCCCGGTGCGCGGCCGTGAGTGGCGCGTTGCCCGCCACGCGCCTGTGGTTGGTGCGCCACGGCGAGACCGATTGGAACGCCACCGGCCGCTACCAGGGTCAAACGGATATCCCCCTCAACGCCGCCGGCCTGGCCCAGGCGCGCGGGCTGCTGCCCACCTTCGCCGGCCTGCCCATCGCCGCCATTTACAGCAGCGACTTGCAGCGCGCCGCTGCCACGGCCGCCCTGCTGGGGGAGGCGCTGCGCCTGCCCGTCACGGTGCACCGTGGCCTGCGCGAGGCCGGCCTGGGCCGCTGGGAAGGGATGCTGTTCACCGACATTCAGGTCGTGTATGCCGCCGAGTGGGAGGACCGCCGCCGCGACCCGGTGAACGCGCGCCCGCCCGGCGGCGAGAGCCTGGCCGAGACGGCGGTGCGCGGCGCGGCCACGGTGGATGAGATTGCCCGCCGCCACCCCGCCGCGCAGGTGATCATTGTGTCGCACGGCCTGGTGCTGGCGGCCCTGTTGTGCCAGGGGCGCGGCCTGCCGCTGGCCCAAGCGTTTCAGAACATCCCGGCCAATTGCTGCGCCGAGCCGGTCGATTGGGTGGTGGGCTGACGCGCGGCCGTGGTTAAGCACAGCGGGGTGGTCGGTTCAACCGACCACCCCGCGCTTTGATTGCCGCCCCT
>JAYUUW010000602.1:0-3184 GCA_043754665.1 Anaerolineales bacterium
CTTCAACATCGGCCTCAAGACCGCCACCTTTAGCCCAGACCTAAGCACCGCCCCCGGCCCGCTGGCCGCCACGCCGGTGAACTTGGTGACCGGCGAACCGCAGCTTATTGACCCCGCCGCCATCACGCTGGAAGCCGGGCAGTTCCTGCTGCTCGACTGGACGCCCTAAGCGCCCGCCGCCCTCAGGCCACCCACGCCCCTTCGCCCGGCGGCAGGTCGATCTCGACCAGCGCGCCATTGACGCGCACCGGATGCCCGTTCAATTGGTCGCGCAGCGGCCCGGCCAGACCCGGCACGGTTAAGGTGAGCGTGCGGGCCGACGCGCCGGCGTTGAAGGCGGCAATCACCAGGCCGGTTTCGGACTCGCGGACGTAGGCGTAGGTGCCGGCCGCCGCGTCGAGGTGCAGCACCCGGCGCGTGCCGTCGAGCACGACGGGCGCGGCGCGGCGCAGCCCTACCAGCCGCCGGAAGTATTCGGTCAGCGCGGCCTCGGCTGGGCCGGCACTGTCCCAGTTCATGGGCAGGCGGCACTCCTCAAAAATGCCAAAATCGTTCTGGTGAATCGGCCGCACCTGCGACAGGCCGGTCTCGGTGCCGTAGTAGACGATGGGCGGGCCGGCCAGGGTGAAGAGCGCCAGCGCCCCCAGCCGCACCCGCGCCAGGTCGCCGCCGGCCACAAAGCGGATGCGGTTCATGTCGTGGTTGTCGATGAAGCCGGGCCGCGAGAAGACCGCCGGCGCGGCGAAGTAGATTTCATGCGCGCTGAGGAAGGCTTCGAACTCCGCCACAGTCCATTCGCGCGCGGCGAAAGTCTCGCGCAGCGCCCGGTTGAGCAGGAAGTCGAGCGTGCCGTCGAGGCGGCCGGTGTACGAGCGCTGAATTTGGGCGGTGTTGATGATCTCACCAAACAGCCAGGCGTCGGGCTGCGCCAGCCGGCAGGCGCGGTAAAAGTCGGACCAGAAATCGTGGCCCGGGCCTTGGGCGTAGTCCAGGCGGTAGCCGTCCACGCCCTGGCGCAGCCAATACTGCGCGGCCGCCAGCAGGTAGTCGCGCGCCGGGCCGCGCCGCAGGTTCAGTTGCGGCAGCTCGCGCACGCCGAAGTAGGTCTCGTAGTCATCAGGCCAGTGCTTCCAGGTGTACCAGGCGTGGTAGGGGCTGTGCTCGTCGGCCTGCGCCGCTTTGAAGCTGGCGTGCTCGTTCGACCAGTGGTTGGCCACGAAGTCGAGCACCACCCGCAGCCCGCGGGCGTGCGCGCCGGCGATCAGTTCCAGCAGGTCGGCGTTGGTGCCCAGACGCGGCTCGACCGTGTAGAGGTCACTGGCGTCGTAGCCGTGGTGCGAGGGCGTGGCGAACAGCGGCGACAGCCAGAGGGTGTTGAAGCCCAGGTCGCGGATGTAGTCGAGCTTCTCGATCACGCCGCGCACCGTGCCGCCGTAGAAGCCAGAGAGGTTGGCGGGCGTGAGCCACTCGCGGCCCGCGCCGGGGTTGAAGCGGTCCATGAAGACCTGGTAGACCACCGCCGCCCGCGCCCAGGCCGGCACGCCGCCCGCGTCGACCCAAACGGCGAACTCGGTGGCGGCCTCCGGCTGGGCGGCCTGGTTGTCGGCGTAGACCCATTGGCCGGGCAAGCCGCTGCCGGCCACGCGCGCGGCCACTTGGTAGCGCACCATGGTGCCGGCCGGTTGGGGCGGCACCGTGCCGCGCCACTGCTGCACGTAGCCCCATTCCACCGTGTCCCAGGCCGCGCCATCGCGGTAGAGCGCCACCTGGCCCGCCGCGCCGTCGGGCTCGGTCTGATACCAAGCGCAGGCGGCGTCGAACGGCGTGGGGCCGCTGGTGGTCAGCAGCAGTTCAAACGGCGCGCCGGGCGGCGGGTCGGCCGGGGCCAGCCGGTCGAGGTGCTTCACGCCCCCCCGCTCGCTGTGGTGGCGCAGCAGGCGTTGATCCAGATCAACCAAATTGCCAAAGGTGCGGTCGGCACTCATCGCGGGTCGCTGTCCTTCGTATTAATGCGCCGGCGCGGCAGGCGCCGGGATGTAACCGTGGGGCGCTGACCGTACCAGCGCCCCACGGCGGAGACTCACAAGCGGCGGGGCTAAGGTGGCGCGGTACCGCCCGCCCCTACTCCTTGACCGCGCCGGAGGTCAAACCGCCGGCGATTTGGTCTTGCAGCGCCAGGTAGGTAATCATCACCGGCAGCGCTCCAATCAGGGCGCCAGCCGCAAACACGCCCCACTTCTTGTCGAACTGCCCGGCCGTGAAGATTTGCAGCCCGACCATCAGGGTGTATTGGTCGACGTCGTTCAGCAGAATGCGGGCCAGGATGAAGTCGCCATAGGTGCCGATGAACGACAAAATCCCGATGACGACCAACACGGGGCGCAGCAGGGGCAGCAGCAGGTTCGAGAAGATCTGCCAGTGCGTGGCGCCATCGACCATGCCCGACTCGTCAATCGCCCGCGGCACGGTGTCGAGAAAGCCCTTCATCAGCCAGATGTTCAGGCCCATGGACCCGCCCAGATACACCAGGATGAGCCCGGCATGCGTGTTCAGGCCCAGGGCCGGGATCAGGTCACCCGTCTGCGCGATCAGCACGTAAATCGCCACCAGGGCCAGCAAATTCGGGAACACCTGGATCAGCAGGATGCCCTTGAGCAGGGTGATGCGGCCGGCAAAGCGCATGCGCGAGAAGGCGTACGCCGCCATGGTGGTGATCGAGATGCTCAAGATGGTCGAGATGCCCGACACCTTGACCGAGTTGAACAGCCACTTCCAGTAGAACAGGTCGCCGAAGTTGAAGCCGGGGTCGAGGTTGAACAGGCGCTCGTAATTCTTCAGGCCGGCATTGGCCGGGATGAGCGACTGTGTGGCCAGCGAGTTGCTGTTATCGAGCGAGGCCGAGATGATCCACAGCACCGGGAAGATCGCGAACAGGATCAGGACGACGGCGATGACCAGCCGCACCGCGATGCTGAACCGCTTCTGAAAGCGCTGGTTACTGCGCAGCGCCGCGTACGAGTTGGCGAAGCTGTTGACGCTAGACATTTTCGCTCACCTCCTCCCACATGTTCGTGAAGCGGTATTGCAGCAGCGTGATCGCGCCGACGATGACGAACACCAGGATCGAGATGGCCGAGGCGTAGCCGTACTGCACGCCGCGCCCGCCGCTTTCAAACGCCAGCTT
>JAYUUW010000603.1:0-7484 GCA_043754665.1 Anaerolineales bacterium
GTGGCGCTGGAGGACGAGGTGGCGGAGGCGCTGGATGTGTCGGCCCTGGTGGTGCCGCTGGGCGGCATTGGCACCTACCCGACCATGGTGGCGCAGAGCAGCGACCTGAACTGGGTCACCTCGGTCATTGCGCACGAGTGGATTCACAACTACCTGACGCTGCGGCCCCTGGGCGTCAGCTACACCTTCTCAGGTGAGCTGCGCACGATGAACGAGACCGCCGCCGAAATGGTCGGCAATGAGCTGGGGGCGCTGATGATTGCGCGCTACTACCCCGACCTGGCCGCGCCGCCACGCCCGTACCCCTATGTGCTGGCGCGCGACCAAGCCCCCACCGAAGCGCCGCCGCCCAGCTTCAGCTACCAAGCGGAAATGCACACCACCCGCGTGACCGCCGACCGGCTGCTGGCGGAGGGTAAGGTGGCCGCCGCCGAAGCCTACATGGAAGCGCGCCGCCGCTTCCTGTGGGACCAGGGCTATCAAATTCGCAAGCTCAACCAGGCCTACTTCGCCTTCTACGGGGCCTATTCGGCGGGCGGGCAGGGGGCCGGCGGGGCCGACCCGGTGGGCGAGGCCGTGCGCTTACTGCGCCGCCGCAGCGGCACCATCGCCGACTTTGTGAACACGATGGCGTGGTTCACCGGCCCGGACGCGCTGTTTGCCTATCTGGGCCTGCCGCCGCAGTAACGGCCGCTACCAGCCGCTGAGTAGCGCCGCCAGCAGCATGGTGCGTTCGGCCAGCGAGCCTAGCTGAATGTGCTCGCGCTCGGAGTGCGCACCGTTGCCCTGCGCGCCCAGGCCGTCGAGCACGGGCACGCCCAGCGGGGCCACAAAGTTCGCGTCCGAGCCGCCGCCCGTACCGCCCTCAGTGAGCTTGAGGCCCACCGCCGCCGCCAACGTGCGCGCCCGCGCGAAGGTCTGCACCATCAGCGCATCGCGCGGCATGGGCGGCCGGTTGATGCCTCCCAAGATTTCCAACGAGGTGCCGTCCAGCACGGGCCGCAGTGCCTGCATCACCTGCGTAATGCGGTCGCCCTCGGCCGGCGTCATCACCCGCATGTCGATCTTGGCGCGGGCCTCGTCGGGCACCACGTTGGAGCGGGTGCCGCCCGCCACCACGCCCACGTTGACGGTCGTGCCCGCCTCGTAGTCGGTCAGCTTCTGGATCGCCAGCACCTGATGGGCCATCTCTTCGATAGCGTTCCGGCCGCGCTCGTGGTCGGCCCCGGCGTGCGCCGCCCGGCCGCGCACCGTCAGGTCAAAGTCGCCCACGCCCTTGCGCCAGGTCTTGAGCGAGCCATCGGGCAGGCATGGCTCCAGGCACAGCACCAGTCCGGCCTGCTGGGCCAGCGCCTCGATCAGCGGGCGCGAGTGGTCGCTGCCGATCTCTTCGTCGGTGGTGAACAGCGTGGTGACCGGGCGGTTGGGCCATAGCTGGTGTGCCCGCAGCGCCGCCAGGGCCGTGAGCACCATCGCCACGCTGGCTTTCATGTCGAGCGTGCCGGGGCCCATGAGCTTGTTCTCGGTCACATAGCAGGGCTGGCGCGCCAGCGTGCCGAGCGAGTAGACCGTGTCGAGGTGGCAGAGCGTGAGGATGCCCGGCGCGCCGCCGTCCCGGTCGCCCCACTCGCCGATGACGATGTCGCCGGCATACGGGCGCGGCTCGAGGCGCACTCGCGCCCCCAGGCGGCGCAATTCCTCGGCCACCACCGCGCCCACCTGATCCACCGCGTCTTTATCGGTGGAGGGCGATTCGATCTCCACTAGCCGTTGAATCAGCGCGACCAGGCCCGCCTGGCGCGCCGCAAACATCTCGCGTGTGACTGTGCTCATGGGCGTCTTCCCTTCTCAAGCGCGTGCGGCGCGGCGGCCCAATTGCCCGCCGCTGCCAGGGGGCGAGTGTAGCGCGGCGCGGGTCTCTGTCAAGCCGGTGTATACTCGCCATCGTGATCAATGCGATCATGATGCGCAACTATGTCGCTAGCCTTCTTCCCTGGCTCCCCGCCCGATGCGCCGCGCCTGCTGGCGCGCTTTCTGCCGCCGCTGGCCGAAGGTGTGGCCGCGCACTATATCCAGCGCTACTCGCGGCGGGGCGACCTGATCTTTGACCCCTTCGGTCTAGCCCCCAATCTGGCGCTTGAAGCGCTGAGCCTTGATCGGCGGGTGCTGGTGGCGGGCTTCAACCCGGTGATGCGGCTGGCGCTGTCGCTGGCTGTGCGCCCGCCCGTCATTGCCGACCTGCGGCTGGCGCTCACCCGCCTGGGCGACGTCACCATTGGCCGCGTGGCGAGTGACCGGTTGGAGCGGCAAATCCGGGGGCTGTACCAAACGCGCTGCGCCGAGTGCGAGGCGGTCGTCACGGCCGACTATTTTGAGTGGGACGCGGACCAGGGCGAGCCGGTGGAGAAGGGCTATGTGTGCCACCAGTGCGGCGGCCCGCGCCAGGCGCCCACCGACGCGGCTGACCGCGAGGCCGCGCGCCGCTACACGCGCAACGGGCCGGACTACCACTACCTGTTGAGCCGAGTCGCCGCCGTGGCGGACCCCGACCGCGCCGATGCCGAGGAAGCGCTGCAAGTCTACCCGGCGCGCACGCTCACGGCCATTGGCTCGGTGCTGGTGAAGCTCGAAGGGCTCGATTTGGACCGCGACAGCGACCGGCTGCTGGCCGGCCTGCTGATTGCGGCCTTTGACGCGGCGACCAGCCTGGCGCAGGACCGGCCGCGCGTGCTGGCGGTGCCGCGCCGCTACCGCGAGGTGAACTTTTGGCTGGCGCTGGAGCGCGGGCTGGGCCAGGTGGCCGGGCTGGCGCTGCCCGACCGCTCGATGACGCTGGAACAACTGCTGGAGGCGCGGCGCGGGCCGGCCATCCACGCCTACACCGGCCCCGTGCGTGACCTAGCCGCCCGCCTGCCGCCCGGAAGCTGCCAACTGATGCTGACAGCCCTGCCGCGCCCCAACCAGGCCTTCTGGACGCTCTCAGCGCTGTGGACGGCGTGGCTGTGGGGGCCGGCCGCTGCCGAACCGCTGCGGGCCGTGCTGCGCCGCCGCCGCTATGACTGGCACTGGCACGCCCGCGCCCTGGAGCGGACGCTGGGGACGGTGCAGCCCGCGCTGGCGGGGGGCGGGCATTTGATCAGCCTGGTGGCCGAGGCCGAGCCGGGCTTCACGGCGGCGGTGCTGGCGGGCGCGGCCCCGGCTGGGTTTCGGCTGGCGGCGACGGCGCTGCGGGCCGATACCAACGAACTGCAAGCCGACTGGCGGCCCACGCCATCCGAAGCGTCTAGCGATACACTTACGCCCATAGAGCAAACGGCCCGCGCCCTGGCCGCGATGCAGGCGGCGCTGCGGGCGCGCGGCGAGCCGAGCCGCTGGGCGACCCTGCACTGGGCCGCCAGCGCCGCCTTGAGCGGGCGCGTGGCCGCGGTGGACGACGAAGTGCTGCCGCCCGCCCTGCACGCCATTGAGGCGGCGGCTGGGGTGCCCGGGGCGTTGGTACGGTTGGGCGCGGAACCGGGCGACGATCTGGCCAACGGCCTATGGTGGCTGGTTGACGCTGCGCCCGCCCAAGCGCCGCTGGCAGACCGGGTGGAGGCCGAGGTGCAGCGCCTGCTGGCCGACGGCGCGCCGGTGGATCAGCGCGACCTGCTGCCGGCCGTGTATGCGGCCGTTCCGGGGGCGCAGACGCCGGGGCAAGGGCTAGTGCTGGCCTGCCTGGCCTCGTATGCGCAGCGGCTGGAAGACGGCCATTGGCAGCGGCGGCCGGAAGATGCGCCCGAGGCCCGCGCCGCCGACTTGGCCGCCACGCTGGCGCACTTACGGGCGCTGGCCAGCCGAAGCGGGCTGGAACTGGCCGGCGAGAACCCGCTGCACTGGCGCGACGGCGACCGGCCGCTATACGTGTTCGCGGTGCTAGCGACGGCCGGCCTCGCGCCCACGCTGTTGGCCCCACCGCCCGCGGTCGAGCGGCAGCGCTTTTTGGTGTTGCCGGGGGGCCGCGTGGCGCTGGCGGAATACAAGCTGCGGCGCGACCCGCGCCTGCGGGCCGCGTTCGAGGCGGGCGGCTGGAGCATCATCAAATATCGGCATGTGCGGCGCATGGCGGCCGATGCGGCCGTGACCCGCGCCACACTGGAACCGGCGTTGGCCGGCGACCCGGTGGAGGCCGCGCAGCAACTCGCGCTGCCGGAGTAATCGTTATCGCGGTTGGGCCGCTGTGGCCTGGCCCGACCTGAGTTGGAGGCATCCTTGGACGCTCCTCGTTGGAAACGCCCGCTGGACTACTATCTGTTGTGGCTGGCCGTGATTGGGTTGGTGAGCTACAACTACTACTTGACTAGCACGCTGCTCGAAGCGCGCCGGCAAGTGACCGAGCAAGTGGCCGACGCCGCGTTCACGGCCGCCGAAGCGCTGACCGGCATGGCCAACGCCACCATCGACTACCCGGTGGAAATTCGCGAAGCCATTCCGATCTCGATGACGATTCACTACAGCGACACCGTGGTGGTGCCGATCAGCTATACGCTCCCGGTCAACACCAATGTGTCTATTCCGCTGCGGACCCCGCTGGGCACATTCCCCATCAACGTGCCGATTGCGCTTAACGTGCCAATTCGGCTGACGCCCACCGTGCCGCTCAACCTGGCGGTGCCAGTGTCGATGACCATCCCCATCAACATTGATGTGCCCATTCACGTCGACCTCGCCACCACGCCGCTGGGCGAAGGCTTGCTCGCCGCCCAGGCCTATCTCTACCAGGCGTCGGAGGACATCCGCAGCGGGGGCCTCACGCCGAGCGCCACGATCACGGTGACCGTGCCGGCCGTGACGCCCACGAAGCCTAAACCGACCCCCACGTCGCAGTAGCCGCCATGCTGCTCAACCTGCTGGGCCTCAGCGTGTTGGCGTACGCGCTAGGCTCGCTGCCGTTCGGGGTGTGGGTGGGGCGGCTGGTCACCGGCCGCGACATCCGCGCCGGCGGCTCGGGCCACTCGGGCGGCACGAACGCGGCCCGGCAGGGCGGTTGGAAGCTGGGCGTCTTGGTCGCGGCGCTAGACGTAGCGAAGGGCGCGCTGGCCGTCTACCTGGCGGTGCGCTGGGGCAGCAGCCCGTGGACGCCGACGCTGGCGGCGGTGGCGGCCGTGGCCGGACATTGCTGGCCGGTGTTCGCGGGCTTCAGAGGGGGCATGGGGCTGTCGGCGCTGGGCGGCGCGATGCTGATACTGTCGCCGGTGGCTTTTGCAGCCGGGCTGGGGTTGGCGGCCCTTGGCACGCTGCTGCTGCGGCACAGCGCGCGGGGCAACACGGTGGCCGGCGTGCTGTTTGGGCCGGTGGCCTGGCTGGTCACCGGGTCGCCCTATGTAGCGCTGGCGGGTGGCGGGGCGGGCTTGCTAATCGCGGCGCGGTCGCTGGCCGACTGGCGGCGAGTCTACCGGGAACTGTGGCTCGACCGCGAGAAGCCGGCGGCTAAAACGCCTCAGCCCGACTGATCGTCGCCGCTGCGCTCGAGGGTGAGCAGCACGCTCGGCTCGGCGGCGTTGAGGCGGTAAGGGGTGCCGGCGGATACGACGATCAACTCGCCCGCCTCGACTGGGGTACGGTCACTTTCAGCGGTTTCTACCGTGACCGCGCCGCGCAGCACGAGCCAGAGCGCGCCATAGGCGGGGGCGGTCGCGGCAGGGCCGGCACCCGTTGCCTTCACCAGCAATAGCTCAAAGTCATCGACCTGCGCGACGGTCACCGCCTGATATGGCGCGGCGGCTAGCGCCTGCACGCGCGCTAGCCGCACCTTCTCTAGCGGCGGGTCGGTGTCGAGCGGGTTGTGGCGGTGGCCGTTCTTGCGGTCGCTGAGCACGGTGGGCCGAATGAGCAGCACCACCGACCGCAACTGCGACCCCGAGCGGTGGCTAATGCCCTTGGGCACCACCACCAACTCCTCCGAGTGCAGCGTCAGCCGCCCGCGCTCCGTGTCTAGCCCAATCACGCCTTCGTGCACCAAAAACAACTCATCTTCATCCAGGTGCTTGTGCCAGGCTACTTGGCCCTGACAGACGAACACGCTGACCGTCAAGTCGGCCACCGAGGCGAGCGGCTGAATGACAAACGGCCGGTCGACCTTGTTGGCGGCGGCCGAGAGGTTGATGGCAAGCGGTGGCATGGCCCCCATTTTACTCGGGCGGCTCCACATGCACCACCACTCGGCTGAGGCCAGCTTCGGCGGTGTGCAGGGTGTGCTCAATGCGTTCGGCCAGGGCGTGGGCTTCCACCAGCGGCATGGCGGCCGGCTGGGTGATGTGCAGGGTGGCGGTGATGTGGCCGACGACGTGATGGATTTCGACGCTGTGGCACATGCCGGCGCCGGCCACCTGGTCAGCCAGGTGGGTGAGGCGATGGCGCAACTGCTTGAGGTTAGCCGAGGACAGGCGGCCGGCTTCGTCGGGGAGCGTATTGGCGAGCGGCTCCAGGTGGGTGACGAGGCTGCGTAATTGCGGCATGGCGGCGTGGGAGCGCTGCTCGAAGTTGTCGGCCACGACGTGGGCTTCGCCCAGAGACAATTCGGACGCCATTTCTAAATGCACCTCGACGGCCAGGCCGCCATCGCGCTCGACATGCGCGTGCAGGTCGTGCAGCCCCAAACCCTGCCCATCGGCGATTTGGCGCAACTGGAGGGCCAGCCCCTCCCAGCCGCTGGCATCCACGCCATCCCATTCCGGCTCAATGTGCACCACCGTGTCGATGACGGCCGGCATGGCCGTGGCGATGCGGCGCTCGACTTCGCTGGCGACGGCGTGAGCCTGCTCGGTGCCCATGGCCGGGTTGACTTTGATGTTGAGGTCGACGTAGGTGGCCTCGGCGCTGCCGCGTGAGCGCACGCCTGCCACGGCCGTCACGCCGGGCACGGCCCGCACAATGCTGGCCAACTGGTCGGGATCGGCCACGGCCACGTCGGTGAGGACTTCGGAGCTGGAGCGCAGAATGCCGAACGCGGCGCGAAACAGCAGCAGCACAACCACGCCCGCCACCGCGCCGTCGAGCCAGGGCAGGCCCAAGCGCGCCCCGATGAGCGAGCCGATGACCGAGAGGGTGACGAACAGATCTGTGCGGGTGTGGGTGGCATCGGCCAGGAGCAGGTTGCTGTTCAGCCGCCGCCCCGCGCGCGTCTCGTATAGGGTGATGCCCAGGTTAATGACAAACGTCCCCGCCATGACGATCACGGCCACCGGCTCGACGGGCGCGGCAACCGTGCCGGCGATGAAGCGCTCGATGACGCTGCGGCCGATTTCAAAGGCCGCCACCAATAGCATGCCGCCGATGGCCAGCGTCGCGACCGTCTCGTACTTTTGATGGCCATAGGGATGGTTGTGGTCGGCCGGGCGGGCGGCGACCCACAGGCCCAGCAGCCCGATGACGTTGGAGGATGAGTCGACGAGCGAGTGAAAGGCGTCGGCCACGACCGCCAGCGCGCCGGTGCTCAGCCCGAGGGC
>JAYUUW010000604.1:0-1814 GCA_043754665.1 Anaerolineales bacterium
CGGCCTGTTCAACATCGGTGTCGAGGGGCAGTTGTTTATCGGCGCCATCTTCTCGGTCTGGGTGGGCTACACCTTCAAGGGCCTGCCGCTCATTATCCACCTGCCGCTGGCGCTGCTGGCCGGCGCGCTGGGCGGGGCGCTGTGGGGGCTGCTGCCGGCCATCCTCAAAGCCAAAGTCGGCGCGCACGAAGTCATCAACACCATCATGATGAACTACATTGCCTTTCGCTTGAGCGATTGGCTGCTCAGCGGCCCGATGATGCGGCCCGGCAATGCTAACCCCATCAGCCCCAGCATCGAGCCGTCGGCCGAGCTGCCGCGCTTCTTTGCCGACCCCATCCGGCTGCACCTGGGCTTCTTCATCGCGCTGGGCGTGGCGGTCTTCGTGTGGTGGTTCCTGTTCCGCACCACGCTGGGCTTCGAGCTGCGCACGGTGGGCACCAACCCCAACGCGGCGCGCTACTCGGGCATGAGCATCACCCGCAATTACATCATCGCCTTCGCGCTCTCGGGCGCGCTGGCCGGGCTGGCCGGGGCGAACGAGGTGCTGGGCGTGAACCACAACCTGGCCATGGCCTTCTCCTCCGGCTACGGCTTCGACAGCATTGCGCTGGCGCTGCTGGGCAAGAGCCATCCGTTTGGTGTGGTGCTGGCGGCGCTGCTGTTCGGCACGCTGCGCAGCGGCGGCACGCGCATGCAGAGCGTCGCCCAGATTCCGGTGGATATCATCAGCGTCATTCAGGCCCTGGTGATCGTCTTCATCGCCGCGCCGGCCATCATTCGCGCCCTCTACCGCATCCGCGGCGGGAAAGCCGGGGCCGAGACCGTGTTTACGCGCGGCTGGGGTAAATCCTAATGGCGACCTCCAGCCGCGCTGCCAGCCAGCACCGGGGTCTCAGCCCGGCCGAAGCCGCCGCCCTGGCCGACCGCTCCCGCCACCGCGTGCTGGGCATTTTAATGCTGGCGTTGGGCTTCCTGAGTATCTGGTTCTTTGCGCTCAACGTCGCCCCCGACGCGGTCAGCACCTTCGGCCTGAACCAGGGCGGTACGACCGCAGCAGTGGAGCTGCCCGACCTGCGGCTGTCCACGCTGCCGACCATCATCGCCCTGGCGGTCATCTGCCTGGTCCTGGGCGGCTATCAACTGTGGCGCGGCTTCGGCCGCTGGTCTACGGCGATCTTAGGCCTGGCGATCTTGTGCTTCATCTTTGCCTTTCTCACCTGGGCCACCGCCGATAAGGCCATCAACCTGGCCGGGATGCTCAAGAGTTCGCTGCTGCGGGCGGTACCGCTGACGCTGGGGGCGCTGTCGGGCATCCTGGCTGAGCGGGCCGGCGTGGTCAACATCGCCATCGAGGGCATGATGCTGGCCGCGGCCATGACCGGGGTGATCGGGGCCAGCGCCACCGGCAACCTGTGGTTCGGGCTGGTCATCGCCGTCCTCACCGGGGGGCTGCTGGCGCTGGTGCATGGCGTGCTGTCCATCCGCTACAAGATTGACCAGGTCATCAGCGGCGTGGTCATCAACATCTTCTCGGTCGGCATCACCAGCTTTCTGTCGGCCAAGTTTCTGCAAAGCACGTTCAGCCACCTGAACAGCTCAGGCATCTTCCAAACGGTGCCGATCCCGCTGCTCAGCCGGCTGCCGTTCGTGGGCGGCATTTTGTTCGAGAGCAACTTCTTCACCTACGCCATGTTTGTCTTCATTGCGGTGGTGCATGTGGCGCTGTTCTACACACGCTGGGGGCTGCGCACGCGGGCGGTGGGCGAGCACCCCAAGGCGGCCGACACGCTGGGCATCAATGTGTTCCGCAC
>JAYUUW010000605.1:0-4597 GCA_043754665.1 Anaerolineales bacterium
GCACCTGCCCCGGCAGCGTTCTACCTCACTGTGCCGCCCGCCCGATAGAACTCGCCGTTGGCCAACAGCACCACTTCCGCGCTGTCCCCGGTGTGCCCCTGCCCGAAGTCAAATTGGCCCTGAAACTGGGCGACCCACAATTCCGTCTGCGGGTCACACGGGTTGTAGCTATCCGTCCTCATGGTCACGAACATGGCCCGGAACAAGAACTCGGGCGCTGAACAGGGGGGCAGCCCCACCAGTTGCCCCAGCGTTGTCGGCTGAATGTCCGTTTTGGTGATGGCGCCGGGATAATATTGCTGCAGGTAGTTCACGGCCAATTGTTCGGCCTGCGGCTGGCTGATGGCTGCACTGCCCGCCGCGCTGGGCCGAGCCGCCGCCGGGCCGCCGTTGCGGAAGGCCGCCCCAAAGCTAACCACCGCGCCAATGAGCGCGCCCAGACTCACTAGGCCGACCAACATGCTGATCAGCCGTTGTTTCCGGCGGCTAAGCGCCGGCCGCTGTGCGTCGTCCATCCTGCCTCTCCCCAACTAGGCGATCCTCTGGGCTTACGCGAAATGCCTTGTTTTCAAGGCAAAATTGCCTGTTGCTAGTAGAACATTTAATCTATTCAATAGAGGTTAAGCAGCGGCCACCCATCGGGGCCATGTACCTTTCCAACTTAGCCGTGGCTGCCCGAGCCCATCGCAAAGTCATCAATCGTGGTGACAGTGGTGTGCGGGGCGACAATGGCGAGAGTGGTGACAATTGCCGAGCGCCCCACCCCTCCGCGACACTCGCGGCACTCGCGGCACTTGCGAGCGCAGGTGATACCGACCGCGACACTTGCGACAGTCGCGACACTTCCAGCAAAGCTGACCCCAGCGCGACAGATGCAACACTTGCGACACTTCGCGTACAGGTGGAACCGACCGCGGCGGGTGCGGCAGGCGCGGCAGCAATTCAAACACTCCAAACAAGCGCGGCAGGCGTGACAGGCGCGGCAGGAAAATCAACGCGCCTCCCACCTCCCACTTCTCAGCCCGCCGCGTACTCGTAAAACCCCCGGCCGCTCTTGCGGCCCAAGTACCCCGCGTCCACCATGCGGCGCAGGAGCGGCGCGGGGCGATACTTGTCCTCGCCCAGGTCGCGCTGGAGCACCTCCATCACATACAGCACCACATCGAGGCCGATCAGGTCGCAGAGGGTCAGCGGCCCCATGGGGTGGTTCATGCCCAGCTTCAGCACCGTGTCGATGGCCTCGCGTGTGCCCACGCCCTCCTGCAGCGCAAAGATCGCCTCGTTGATCATCGGGCACAGGATGCGGTTGGAGATGAAGCCGGGCGAGTCGTGCGCCTCCACCGGCGTCTTGCCCAGGCGGCGGCAGAGGTCGAGGCCCACGGCCAGCGTGGCGTCGCTGGTGCCCAGGCCGCGAATGACCTCCACCAGCGCCATCAGCGGCACCGGGTTCATGAAGTGCAGGCCCAGCACACGGTCCGGCCGCTGGGTTGCGCCCGCCAGCTTGGTCAGCGAGATAGACGAGGTGTTGCTGGCGAGGATCACGCCGGGGCGCGCGATACGGTCAAGGTCGCGGAAGATTTTCAGCTTGAGGTCCGGGCGTTCGGTGGCCGCCTCAATCACCAGATCGGCCGCGTCCACGGCGTCGAGCGCGCCGGCCGGGGTCAGCGCGCCCAGCGCGGCGGCCTGCTGCTCGGGGGTCAGGCGCTGCTTCTGCACCAGCTTGGCGAGTGAGCCGCGAATAGCTGCCAGCCCCTGCTCCAGCGCGGCGGGCGCCACGTCGATCAGCGTCACTTTGAACCCGGAGGTGGCGCAGACCTGGGCGATGCCGCTGCCCATGGTCCCCGCGCCGACGACGGCAATGTTTTCAAGCATGTGGCTTTACTCCAACTCGACCGCCAAGGCCACGGCCTCGCCGCCGCCCAGGCATAAGCTCGCCAGCCCGCGCCGCTGGCCCCGGTCGCGCAGGGCGTTGATCAGCGTGACCAGCACGCGCGCGCCGCTGGCCCCGACCGGGTGGCCCAGCGCAATCGCCCCGCCGTGCACGTTCACCTTAGCCCAGTCCCAGCCCTGCTCGGCCAGCGCGTAGCCGTCGGCCAGCGCCTGGGCGGCAAAGGCCTCGTTGAGCTCAATCAGGTCCACGTCGGCCAGCGTCCAGCCGATTTGGGCCAGCAGCTTGGGGATGGCAATGGCCGGCGCGATGAAGAGCGTCTTGGGCGGCACGGCGGCCGAGGTGTAGCCGACGATGCGGGCCAGCGGGCGAAGACCCAAAGACTGGGCCTTGGCCCTGGACGCGACCACCAGCGCCGCCGCGCCGTCGTTCAGGCCCGGCGCGTTGCCGGCGGTGACGCGGTCGCCGGTCTTGAAGGCGGGCTTGAGCTTGGCCAGGATTTCGAGTGAGGTGTCGGCGCGCGGCCCTTCGTCGGTGCTGACGAGTGTGGTGGTCTTGCCCGTGGCGACGGAGACCGGCACGATCTCGGCGGCGAACTTGCCGGCGGCGGCGGCGGCGAGGGCCTTGTGGTGGCTCTCCAGCGCGAAAGTGTCCATCGCCGCGCGGGTGACCTCGTACTCAGTGGCGATCCACTCGGCGGCGTCGCCCATCAGCCATTCCTCGAGCGAGCACCACAGCGCGTCGTGGATGACGGCATCGAGCAGGGCCTGGTCGCCATAGCGCAGCCCCTGGCGCGCCTTGGGTAATAAGAACGGCGCGGCACTCATGCTTTCCATGCCGCCGGCCACCAGCAGGTGCGCGTCGCCGGCGCGGATGGCCTGGGCGGCCGACATGACCGCCCGCAGCCCCGAGCCGCAAGCCTTGTTGAGCGAATATGCGCCGACCGTGGGCGGCAGACCGGCGAACATGGCGGCCTGCCGCGCCGGGGCCTGCCCGCTGCCGGCGGCGATGACCTGCCCGAGGATCACTTCTTCAATCTGCTCGGGCGGCACGCCGGCACGCTCGACGGCGGCCTGAATGGCAACCGCACCGAGACGCGGGGCGGAAACAGGCGCGAGCGCGCCCATGAACTTGCCAATAGGCGTGCGGGCGCCGGAGAGGATGACGGCGTCGTTCGGCTGCGGGGAGGGCGACCAGAGATGGTCCATGCGCGTGTCCGGGGCGGGTGTGAGGGGATTCTATCAGAAAGGCAGAGGACTCGGGGGAAAGGCTAAAAGCATTGGCCACGAATTGCACGAATTGCACGAATGGGGCTGCGAGGCCAAACGGCAGCACACATGGCAAAGGAAGATCGGAGTTGGGTACTCGAGGCGTGGCCTAACCTACTGAGCACAGACGGCCACCCGCCGTCGCCCGTCCGCCGGATTTGTCACACCTGCCCAAATGTCCTTTGTTTGGGTTCAGAACCCGGCCTCGGGCCGGTGGACATGGCGTTGCCTGTAGGCCGGTGACGCGAAGCGTCTCGGCCCTGACACAACTCGTCCTGTGAACGTCCGCGCCGGGGAGGCGTTCCGCAGATTCTAACCTCGGGGCGTTGGCGGGGGACGGATTCGGCTTTACAATGCCTGGCATGACCGCGCCCTTGCACGCGCCGGCCGTAGTGCACGCGTTGGCGGGCCGGCGGCTGGGGCATCCGGTGTACCTGTTCCAGCGGATTGGCTCGACCAACGACGAGGCCAAGCGGCTGGCGGTGAGCGGGGCGCCGGAGGGGGCGCTGGTGCTGGCCGAAACGCAAACGGCCGGGCGCGGGCGCGCGGGCCGCACGTGGCTCACACCGCCCGGCGCGGCGCTGGCCCTGAGCCTGGTGCTGCGGCCGAACGTCACCCCGCGGCAGGCGGCGCGGCTGACCATGCTGGCGGGCGTGGCCGTGTGCGAGGCGCTGGAGGCCGTGGCTGGCGTGCGGCCGGCGCTGAAGTGGCCCAACGACATTTTGCTCGGGGAGCGCAAAGCCGGCGGCATCCTGGTAGAATCAGGGTTGGCGGGCGAGCGGCTGGAATACGCCGTGCTGGGCATCGGCCTGAACGTGAGCGCCGCGCCGCCGCCCGAGCAGGTGGAGTTTCCGGCCACCGCGCTCGAGGTGGAGAGCGGCCGGGTGGTTGACCGGCTGACATTGCTGGCGGCCATCCTCGACGCGCTGGCGGCCCACTACGACGGGCTGGCCGAAGGCACGGCCCTGCAAGCGGCCTGGCAGGCGCGGTTGGCGTGGCTGGGGCAAACGGTGGTGGCCCGCACCGCCGCCGGCGAAGTTACAGGCCTGGCCGAGGGCGTGGACGCCGACGGGGCGCTGCTGGTGCGGCTGGCCTCGGGCGAACAGCAGCGATTGTTAGCCGCGGATGTGCGCTTACGGCCCAGCCGGTAGGCTGCGCCGGGTGAAGGAGACGGACCATGTTTGATAATTTGCGCCAGAAAAGCGCCGAGCAAGCCGAGTTCCTAAACGACGACGAGGTGCCCCCGGCGGCCGGGCAGCCGCCCAAGCCCCCCAAGCCGCCCAAGGCGCGCCGCCCCAAGAGCGGCGGGGGCGGCGGCGGCATGAGCATTGGCCCCGGCCAGCGCTTCTTTCTCGCGCTGATGCTGTTCTTGAGCGTGACGGTGCTGGGCTGCTTTGCGCTGGTGGTGTTCGAGAAGATCGCGCTGCCGCTGTTTTAGCGG
>JAYUUW010000606.1:0-4338 GCA_043754665.1 Anaerolineales bacterium
GTTTCCCCGCCAAACACCCGAGCCCGGCTCGCCCGGCTCGGGTGTTTGGCATTCGTGAAAAAAATCATCTAGTGACGAAAATCACAAGTAAGGGTGACAAATAGGAGGTGTCACGTCCAGATTGAGGTGGCATACTCATGGTAATCGTTAGTCAGTGCCATGACGACGATACAAAGATAAGCGGTCGCCGCCCACGCCAATCCGGCGGATGGGCGGCCCCGCACTTGGGGAAGCAGGAGCGTTGACCATGGAAGCTGATCGATTGACTCACAGCACTTACGGGCTTGAACAACACGGTATCGCCAATGTGGGGTCGGTATATTGGAACCTCTCGACGGCGCGGCTGTATGAAGAAGCCATTCGCCGCCGCGAAGGCCGCCTGGCGCACTTGGGGCCGCTGGTAGTGCGCACCGGGCAGCACACCGGCCGCGCGCCGAACGATAAGTTCATTGTCAAAGAACCCACCAGCGCCGACAAGGTCTGGTGGGGTAAGGTCAACCGCCCGCTGGAAGCGGCTAAGTTCGACGCCTTGCATCGGCGGCTGCTGGCCTACTTGCAAGGGCGCGATCTGTTCGTGCAGGACTGCTTCGCCGGGGCCGATCCGCAGTACCGGCTGCCCATTCGGGTCATCACCGAGACGGCCTGGCACAGCCTGTTTGCCCGCGATATGTTCATTCAGGCCAAGGCCGAGGAACTGACGACGCATGTGCCGCAGTTCACGGTCATCAACGCCCCCAATTTCCATGCCATCCCCGAAGTGGACGGCACGCGCTCGGAGGTCTTTGTCGCGCTCAACTTTGAGAAGCGACTGGTGCTCATCGGCGGCACGCAGTACGCCGGCGAGATCAAGAAGTCGATCTTCACGGTGCTGAACTATTTGCTGCCGCAGCGGCATGTGCTGTCGATGCACTGCTCGGCCAATATTGGGCCGGAGGGTGACGCGGCGGTCTTCTTTGGCCTGTCGGGCACGGGCAAGACCACCCTGTCGGCGGACCCCACGCGCACGCTGATCGGCGATGACGAGCACGGCTGGAGTGATCACGGCCTGTTCAACTTCGAGGGCGGCTGCTACGCCAAGGTTATCAACCTCTCGCCGACCGCTGAGCCGGAAATTTACGAAACCACCCGCCGCTTCGGCACCCTGCTGGAAAACGTGGCCTTTGACTCGGACACCGGCGACCTCGATCTCAACGACGCCTCGCTCACCGAGAATACGCGCGCGGCCTATCCGATCAGCCACATCCCCAACGCCAAGCGCGACGGCCTGGGCGGACACCCGACCAACATCATCATGCTGACGGCCGATGCCTTCGGCGTGCTGCCGCCCCTGGCCCGGCTGACCCCCGCCCAGGCCATGTACCACTTCCTGTCGGGCTATACGGCCAAGGTGGCCGGCACCGAGAAGGGCGTCACCGAACCGAGCGCGACCTTTAGCACCTGCTTTGGCGCGCCGTTTATGGTGCTCTCACCGTCGGTCTACGCCAACCTGTTGGGCGAGTTGATCGCCACGCACCAGGTCAACGTATGGCTGGTGAATACCGGTTGGAGCGGCGGGCCGTACGGCGTGGGGCAGCGCATGAAGATTGCCTACACCCGCGCGCTGGTGAGTGCCGCGCTGAGCGGGGCGCTGGCCGAGGTCGCGACCACGCTCGACCCGATCTTCGGGGTGGCGGTGCCGCAGGCTTGCCCGGGGGTGCCGACCGAAGTCCTAAACCCGCGCAACACCTGGGCCGACAAGGCGGCCTATGATGTGCAGGCCAACAAGTTGGCCGCGATGTTCACTGAAAACTTCAAGACCTTTGCCGACCAGGTGACGCCCGAGGTGCGGGCGGCCGGCCCGGTGCGGCTGGAGCTCGAATTGGCTTAGGTATGGGCCACCCGAACGTATTGGAGCCTGTAGAAAATAGCGTGACACGGGGCCAGTGAGGCGAAAGCGACAAGCCGCTCACGAACGTCGGGCGGCCGGCTCATCGCCCGGTGAAGCTTTGAGAGACTGTAACTGACTCTAGATCCCCAAGAGACGGGAACCGCAGCGCCGCGGGCCGGTCCGACCGGCCCAAAGTGCTGCGGTTTTCGTCGGCTCTATGACAATGGCGGCGACTAATCAGCCAATTCTGTTACCGCTGACCGGCAAGTTCCTAGTTGAAGACTCAATAGCCCAGCCCAAGGGAGTGAGACATGGCAGCCCACTTTGATCTGATCGTTATTGGCGCCGGCCCAGCCGGCGCCCAAGCCGCTGCGCAGGCCGCGGCCCTGGGCAAGCACGTGGCCCTGGTGGAACGCGAACCCTACATGGGTGGGGCAGGGCTGACCACCGGGACCATGCCCTCCAAAATGCTGCGCGCGGCCGCGGCCACGCTGGCGACCCTGCGCCGGCGGGCGTTGGGGAGCTTGACGTTTGCCTTGCAGCCGGCCACGCGCCTGAGCGACCTTATGTACAACAAGGCCGTCGTGGTCGACGCGGCCTGGGGCGTCATCCAGCGCAATGTGGAGCGGTTCCATATTCGAGTGGTGCGAGGCACAGCCGCTTTCCAAGACGCGCACCGGGTGGTGGTGACGCGGCCGACCGAAGAGGGGCCGGCGGAGGAAACGCTCACCGGCGACGTGATCTTGGTGGCCACCGGCTCCACTTCCATCCACCCCGACCTGTTTCCGTTTGATCATCCGCAAGTGCGGGATTCGGAAAGCATCCTCAATCTGGAATACTTGCCCCGTTCCCTGGCGATCATTGGCGGCGGCACCATCGGCTGCGAGTACGCCTCGATCTTCAACGCCCTGGGCGTGGCCGTAACGCTGATTGAGAGCCGCTCGCGCCTGCTGGCTCCGGTGGAGGCCGAACTGGCCCAGCGCTGGCAGCAGCATCTGGAGCAGTTGGGCGCGCGCTTTGTCTTGAACGACGATATCGCGCACCTGGCGCTGCCGGCGCACGGGCAGGCGGGCGAGGCCCGCCTAACGCTGCGAAGCGGTCAGTCGCTAGCGGCCGAGGTGGTGTTGGTGGCGGTGGGCCGGCGCGGCAATGTGGCTGGGCTAAACCTGCCCGCCGCGGGGCTGACCGCCAACGCGCAGGGCCACCTGGCAGTGAACGATAGTTTTCAGACCGCTGTGCCGCATATCTACGCGGCGGGCGATGTGGTGGGTTGGCCGGCGCTGGCGTCGACCGCGATGGCGCAGGCCCGGGTTGCGATGGCGCATGCCTTTGAGCACCTCGCAGCCGCTGGGGCGGTGGTTTACCCGGTCGCGATCTATACCATCCCCGAGGTGGCGATGGTGGGCCTGTCGGAGGAAGCTTGCGGCCAACAGGCGCTGGCGTATGCGGTGGGGCGGGCGGACTTGGCCGACAACGCATACGCCCAGATGACGGGCGACACGAGTGGTATGCTCAAGCTGATTTTTGCCCCGGCCGACCGGCGGCTGCTGGGCGTGCAGGTGATGTGCGACGGCGCGGCCGATCTCATTCACTTAGGCGCGCAGGTGCTGGCGGCCGGCGGCACGCTCGACAGTTTTACCCAGGCCGTCTATAACTACCCGACGCTGTCCGAGGCGTATAAGGCGGCCGCGCTAGACGGCCTAGAGCGCCTGAGCCGCCGCGCAGCAGCCGACTTAGGAGACTAAAGGCGGCTAACCTCGCTATCGCGGCGGTGCGGCCGGCCGGGGTGGGACGAGCGCTACGCCGGCCACATGATCGCTATGATTAAGCTGCTGATTGCCAACCCCCTCCTGCTGCTGTTTGTCGTGGCGGCGCTGGGCTTTCTGCTAGGGCGCGTAAAAATCGCCGGCAGCAGCCTGGGCGTCGCCGCGGTGCTGTTCGTTGGTCTGGCCTTTGGCGCGCTCGACCCCAACATCCGCCTGCCGGAACTGCTGTACCAGCTGGGCCTGGTGCTGTTTGTGTACACGGTCGGCCTCAGCAGCGGCCCCAGCTTCTTTGCCGCCCTGCGCCGCAAGGGGCTGCGGGATAATCTGCTCATCCTGGGCGCACTCATCTTCGCGGCGCTGCTCACGGCCCTGCTGGCGGCGCTGCTGCCGGTGCGCCCGACCTTGGCCGCAGGCATGTTTGCGGGCAGCCTGACCAACACCCCGGCGCTGGCCGCGGTTTTAGAATACCTCAAAGGGCTGGCTCCGAGCAACCTCGATCAACTCCTGACTGAACCCGTAGTCGCGTATTCCGTCACCTACCCGGTAGGCGTGGTGGGCACCATCGTGGCGTTGACATTGGCCAAGCGGCTATGGAAGGTCGACTATGCCGCTGAAGCGCGCCAGTTTCACGATGCGCCGCCAGCGTCGATTAATCGGCTGCTGCGGAACCGCACCGTGCTGGTGACTAACGCCGAAGTCAGAGAT
>JAYUUW010000607.1:0-2182 GCA_043754665.1 Anaerolineales bacterium
ATCGCTGCCGCCGATGGCCGCCAGCGGGAAGCCGTTGGCCAGGCTCTTGGCGTAGGTCATCAAATCGCCCTTCACGCCAAAGAACTCGGTCGCGCCGCCGCGCGCGATGCGGAAGCCGGTCTTGACCTCATCGATAATCATCACAATGCCGTACTCGTCGCACAACTTGCGGATGTGCTCCAAGAACCCCGGCACCGGCATGATGGCGGCCATGTTGCCCGCAATCGGCTCGACGATGATGGCGGCGATCTCGTGCCAGCGGGCGCGCACCGTGCGGTCGAGCAGGTCGATGTCGTTATAGACCACGCTGATCAGCAGGTCGCGCAGCGCCGCCGGGATGCCCGACGAGTTGGCCGCCGCCAGCGGGCTGCGGCGCGAGCCCAGCGAGCCGCCGGGCGTCATGGAGGTCGAGAACAGCGTGTAGTCCTGAAAGCCGTGATAGCAGCCCTCGAACTTGATGATCTTCTCGCGGTTGGTGTGGGCGCGGGCGATGCGCAGGGCATGCATCGTCGCCTCGGTGCCCGAGTTGGCGAAGCGCACCTTCTCCACGCCGGGGCACATGCGGATCATGCGCTCGGCCACTTCGATTTCGAGCGGGTGGGTGTGGGCGTACAGCGTGCCGTTCACCAGCACGTCGGTCACCGCCTGGTTGATGCGCGGGTCGGCGTGGCCCAAGATGATCGGGCCAAACGCCAGCCGGTAGTCAATGTAGCGGTTGCCGTCCGTGTCCCACAGGTACGCGCCGGAGGCCTTGGAGACGACCGGCGTCTCTTCCCCCCAATAGCGAAAGTTGGACGACACGCCGTACGGCATGACCTTTTGCGCGCGCTGGAACATGGCTTGCGTTTTAGAAGTGTTGTGGGCTGACATGAGACGTAGCTCCGAAGGTTGTGAAGGCCAGAGGCCTGAAGGGTCCATAGGGACAAAGGGTGAGTAAGCGCTGCGCCCATGCGCCATCGAGCCGACCGTTTAGTGCAGGGGAGCGCCGTCAGGCGTCAGCCGTGTTCCATTTCTTGCGGAGGTGGCAGCGGCGCACATGCGGCCCGCCGCAAAGGGTGATCATAGCCGGGAATTGTAGCCAGAACGCCAAGCCGGCGCAAATGAGAGGTGAGAGGTGGGAAGTGGGCGGGCAATGGTTGGCAATAGGGGACGCGGGGGCGAGGCGGTTGGTTGGGCCGCGCCTGGCCGCCGTATAATCATGGGCACAGGGGTAGCCAATGCAAAGTCCCAGTAAACCTCAACTCAAGTGGCACGGGTGGGTGGCCGGCGGGGCGCTGCTGCTGGCGACGCTGAATTGTGCAGTGACACAAGCCGCAAGTTTGATTGGGCCGCTCGCCGATCGTAGCGTTGTTTACTGGCCTTATCTGTTAACCTCATCTCTCTGGTGGTTGTGGCCGCCATGGAGCCTGGCTGGTATGCTCATAGTAGCCGTGCTTTACTATGCCAATCGACGGCTTCATGCCCCCCAACCAGTGCGCCAAGCGACCGCCGGGCTTGTGCTGGCCGTGACTTTAGTGGCAGTGGCGGTCATTGTTTGCAGCTTTTCATTGATGTTTGTCGGTGGCTATCGGCATCTTACCTCGGTGCAGACTAGCCTGCATCGCTATTACTTGGGCTACGATGCAGGTGATATGGCCGGTGATTACGTCATCTGCAGCTGTAATCGCCTAGGGTGGGCCTGCCGCTGCCATTACGTCCGTAATCCTGACTATGACCCGCTCTATCAGGACCTCCGGCTCATTCCAATTCCTAATGGCGGCGTCCAATTTTATCGCGGCGACGACTTGCTCTACACCTGGCCCGGCGACGAGCCATAGCGCCATTAGCTTCCACGAAGTAAGCACATAAAAGTCCTGCTGAATGCCTGGCCAGTCAAGGTGATTTCGTAGTGAGATTTCTCACGCCCGCTGGGCCTCGCATGATACTAGCGGACGGCGGGCGTTCGAAATGACATTGAAAATCATTGTCATTCCGAACCCGCCTCCGGCCGTCAGTCAAAGCGCTGCCTTGGCGCGGGTGAGGAATCTCACATTGACTCAACTTTGATCGCCCGCCTCCCCCGTCGTTGCGCGTACTAGGCCGCCCCTTGCGCATCGCAACGCCTCCTGCGTTCACCTGCCTCCGACCTCCGACCTCTGACCTCCACCAACCCCGCCCATCAACCTTAACGAAAGAGAGAGCC
>JAYUUW010000608.1:0-11665 GCA_043754665.1 Anaerolineales bacterium
CTCGGCCGGCTGGAGGTGGGTGTAGGCCATGCCCGCTAGGTGGGCGTGTGTGTCGATCTGGGCGGCGAAGGCGGCCAGCAATTCGGCCAGGCGGGCGCGTACCAGGTGCAGGGCGCCGCGCTGGCGCAATACGTCGGCGTTATCGGTAATGTCGGCGCTGGTAGCGCCGGTGTGCAAGATGCCGCCGCCGACGGCGCACTGTTCGGCAAAGGCGCGCAGTTCGGCCATCACATCGTGGCCGATTTCCTGCTCCAACTCCAGGGCGCGGGCGGTGTTGGGCTGGGCGGCGTGGGCGCGCACATCCTCCACCTGGGCGGCCGAGACGATGCCGGCGCGCGATTGGGCTTCAGCCAGGGCGACCCACAGGCGACGCCAGAGCTGGCGCTTGTGCGCGTCGGACCACAGGCCGCGCATTTCGGCCGAACCGTAACGGGCGGCAAACGGAGAGTCGAGCAGGGCGGCGTCGGTCATGCGATCCTATTCTCGGGGGCGGTAGCCCATGCGCTGGACCTCCGCTTCGTTTTTGCGCCAGTTGGCGCGCACTTTGACGTGGACTTCCAAGAAGACTTTGCCGCCCAGCAGGCCTTCGATCTCCTTGCGGGCGTTGGTGCCAATTTGCTTGAGCATGCCGCCGTTCTTGCCGATGACGATGCCCTTGTGCGACTCGCGCTCGACGAACAGGGTGGCGGCGATGAAGGCATTGCCCTCGCCGCGCTCCTGAAACGACTCGACTTCGACGGCAATTCCGTGCGGCACTTCTTCTTCGAGCAGGTTGAGGGCGGCCTCGCGGATGAACTCGCCGGCCAGGTCGCGCAGGTGGGTTTGCGTGACCTCATCCTCGGGGAACAGCTCCGGGCCTTCGGGCAGCTTCAAGACGAGGCGGTTAAGTAGCTCGTCCAAATTGTCACCGCGCACGGCTGAGACCAGCATCCACTCGGCGCTGGGCACCAGGGCGGAATAGGCGGTGGTGAAGGGGATGACGTCTTCCGGCTTGAGGCGGTCGCTCTTGTTGAGGGCGAGCAGCACCGGGCCATGCTCGGCGCGCTGGGCCAAAATTTCGGCCAGGCGCTCATCGCCGGGGCCGGGCGGGGAGGAAACGTCCACGATGAACAGCACCAGGTCGGCGTCTTGCAGGGCGCGGGTAGCGACCTGCACCATGTACGCGCCCAGCGGGTTGCGGGCCTCGTGCATGCCGGGCGTATCGACAAAGATCACCTGGGCGTCAAGCCGGGTGAGGATGCCCAACTGAGTGTGGCGCGTGGTCTGCGGCTTGTTGGAGGTGATGGCGATCTTCTGGCCCAGGTAGGCGTTCATGAGCGTGGACTTACCCACGTTGGGGCGGCCGACGACGGCCACGAAGCCGGAGCGGTGCGGCACCTCCAGCGCGGCCGGAGCCGCCTCGCCTGTCAAACCTTCCAGCGTGGTCGCCGCCGCAATGGAAGCTGCCTCGGCCGCCTCCAGCGGGGCCGGGGGGGAGGCAGGCGCGGGGGCGGCCGGTTCGGGCGTGGCAGGTGAGGTGATCGGTTCGTCGGTCATTTTGGCAATCGTCAACTTAGGGTCAGCGGATTAAAGTTCGTATTGTAGTCGTAGTAGTCCTCGTGCTCGGCTTTCTTGAGGAAGGCGACGACCTGGTAGGTAAGGGGGGTCGCGAGAATCTCGTACAGCACCTTAGACAGCCACTCGCCGGCGATGATGGCGAGGGCGGCGTCGCGCGGGTACAGGCCACCGATGACGAGCAGGGTGACAAAGATGCCGGTATCGGCCACCTGGGCGATGACGGTAGAGCCGATGGTGCGCACCCACAGCCAACGGCCTTTGGTGGCGAGTTTGAGCTTGGCGAGCACGAAGGAGTTGAGAAACTCGCCCACCAGGTAGGCCGACAGCGAGGCTAATAGGATCAGGGGCGTGGAGCCCAAGATGGCGTTGTAGGCCCCCTGCATGGCGGTGGGGCTGTCGAAGCCGGGCTGGGTCCACTCGGGCGCGGGCGTGAGGCGGCCGGCGGTGTAGAAGGCGATGACGGCCAACAGGTTGCAGGCGAAGCCGATCCAGATGACCTGGCGCGCGCGGGCGTAGCCGTAGACCTCGGTGAGCACGTCGCCGAAGATGTACGAGACTGAGAAGATGAGCAGGGCGGCGGTCAGGGTGAACGGCCCGACGCGGATGAGCTTGACGGCGACGATGTTCGAGACGACTAACGCCGTGACGTAGATGGCGGTGACCCACGGGTAGTAGCGGTAGCCGCGCAAGGCGACGGCGGGCGTGGGGGGCTGGTTGGACATGGGGCAGGCGGCTCTGGCCTAGTCGGCCTCGGGCTGGACGTTGAGCGCGTCGAGGGCGGCCAGTTCGGCCGGCACCTGGGTGGGCAGGCCTTTGACCTGGCGCACCTTGTCCCACAGGCGGCAGAAGGAGCAGTCGCCGGGGGCGGTGGTGGGCTGGCCGCAGCGGTCGCAGGGGTGCAGGTCCGGCTCGTTGGCGGCGATGGCGAACAGGCCGGCCTCTTTGGCCTGCAAGAAGCTCAGGTAGAACTGCAACTTGGCGCCGGGGCGGGTCTCTTCCAACTGGTTGAGGATCTCTTTGTTGGCGATGGTGGTCGAGCCGACGGCGTGCGGGCACTCATCGTAGATGTACTCGATGCCGCGCACCAGGGCGTAGGCGGCCATTTCGCGCTCGTAGACGCGGCAGAGCGGCTTGACCTTGCGGGCCAGGCCGGGGCGCGAGGCGAGCAGCACCGGGGCCTGGCGCACGAGGTAGCCGCCGGCCCAGTTGAGGGTGTTCTGCATGAGCACGGCCGCTTCGTCATCCAGGTTGTGGCCGGTGGCGAGGGCGGTGTAGCCGCCATCGTGGGCGACGCGGTTCATGATGTAGCGCTTGTTGAGGCCGCAGACCGAGCAGGGCTTGCCGTGACCGCGGTTGCTGATGACGGCCAGCTCGGGGATGGTGGCCCCATAGGTCGACGCCACCTCGACGACGTGCAGGGTGAGGCCGTTGGCGTCGGCGAACTTCTGCGAGAGGGCGCGCGACTGGTCGGAGTAGCCAAAGCCGCCGTCGATGCCGAGGCCGATGTACAGGCCGGCGGTTTGGTAGCCCAGGCGGTTGAGGATGTCCCACAGGCCGAGCGAGTCCTTGCCGCCGGAGACGGCCATAAGGACTTTGTCGTCGTGGGTGAACATCTTGTACTTCTCGATCCAGCGCTGCACCTGCTCGGGGAGCCAGATGGCGTAGTCGTCGGCGCAGAGGGCCAGCTTGTGCTGGCGCATGTTGATGACGGCGGTGCCGCCGCATTTACGACACTTCATGCGGCACCGCCGGAGATGACGGCAACCAGCCGAATTTGCATGCCTTCGCGGATGATGGTGTCGTCGGTGACGAGCTTGCCATCGACGACGGCGAGGACGGTCTCAGGCTGGAGGCCGATCTTCTTGACGGCATCGCGCAGGGTCGAGCCGGTGTTGGCATCGTATTCTTTACCACGGTAATTGATCTTAACGGTCATCAGACACTCCCATGGGGCGATTCTACCCGGTTAGAGGGGGTGGGTCAAGAAATCGGCTGATTTTGGCGAGTCGGAGGGGGAAAGGCATTGGCCACGAATTGGACTGTGGCAGCTAGGAGGCTGCGGGCGGGGGAGAAAAACTTTGGCCACGAATTTCACGAATTGCACGAATTGAGGTTGGGGAGCTAGGAGGCTGCTGGAAGTGTCGGGCGGTTACGGGAAGTGTCGCGAGTGTCGCCACTGTCGTGTGTGCCGCGCTGGGGCGGCGTGTGGAATGCAGTTATAAAGGAGAGCTGGCGCTGACGGTTCATACGAGTTGGACAGCGTCCATGTTCAGGATTAGTGTGACAAGTAAATATTGGAGATGCACGTGGCAATTTTGGCTGAAATTGCCGAGGAAAAAACGGGTTGCGGTGCGGCGATTGGGCGCGTTAGCTGGCGGTCTCCGTGCCCTGGCAATCCACAATCAGAAATCAGCATTCAAAAATCAGCAATTGGCAATCGCCGCTACCACTCCACGAGGTTGTCGAGGTCGTCAAAGCTGACAGACCAGTCGCGGCGGCGGCTGTCGATGAGGCGGTTGATGAGGGCGGCGCCGAGCGCACCAAATGCGCCGGGGGCGAGGCGGTAGCTGGGCAGGGCGCGGGCGAAGACGGCGAGTTCGGCCGGCGGGTCGATGGGGCGCAGGGCGCGGCCGTCGGGCACAGCCAGCGCTTCGAGCACCAGGTTGAGCGGCACGCTGGGGCCGTCGGGGGCGGCGGCCACGTAGGCGGCGACGGCGGCCAGGTCAAGCTCCTTCATAAAGACGCTGCGGCGCTCGCCGTTAGGCAGCGTGCCGAGCACATCGGCGCGGGGGAAGGCATCACCGCGCTCCTCAATGAAGGTGTAAGCGGCGGCAGCGGTGAAGCGCTGGCCGATGTCGTCGATGGCCTCGTCCACGAGCAGATAGGTTTGCTCTTCCCAGAGCCAGTAAGCGGGGCGCAGGTAGGCGGGCGGGCCAAAGAGCGGCAAGCCGAGAGCCACGGCGTCCGGGCCGTAGACGAGCACGTGGTGGTGGTTGAACGGGACAACGAGGCCGGGATATTCGATGGGCATGGCGAAAGAACCGACAGGTGAGCGCGCGTCGGCCGGGAGGCAGCGGGCCGCCTCCCGGCCGGTGAGGGTAAACGTTAGGCGATGACCGGCCCGGCGGCGGCCACCTGGGGGTCAACCGCAGCGGCGTACTGCTGGAAGTTGTCGTGAAAGGCCTGGGCCAGCTCGCGGGCCTTGGCGTCGTAAGCGGCTTTGTCGGCCCAGGTGCTGCGCGGCTGTAGCTCTTCCGGCGGCACGCCCTGGCACGCCACCGGCACATGCACGCGGAAGACCGGGTCGTGCTCGGTGGGCACGTCTTGCAGCGCGCCAGTGAGGATGCCGGTGATCATGGCGCGGGTGTGGGCGATGGGCAGGCGGTGCCCGACGCCGGGCGGGCCGCCGGTCCAGCCAGTGTTGACCAGCCAGACGGTGGATTGGTGGCGGTTGATCTTGTCGCGCAGCAGCTCGCCATAGACGCTGGGCGGGTGCACCAGGAAGGGCGCGGAAAAGCAGGCCGAGAAGGTGGCCTGCGGCTCGCTGACGCCGCGCTCGGTGCCGGCCAGCTTGGCGGTGTAGCCGGAGAGGAAGTGGAACATGGCCTGGTCGGGCGTAAGGCGCGAGAGCGGCGGCAGCACGCCAAAAGCATCGGCGGTGAGAAAGATGATGTGGCGCGGGTGGCCGCCCTGGCCGGAAGGCACGAAGTGCGGGATGTAGCTTATAGGATAGGCGGCGCGCGTGTTTTCGGTGATGGCGTCGCTGTCCAGGTCGAGCGTGCGGGTAGCGGGGTCCATGACGACGTTTTCGAGCACGGTGCCGAACTGGTGCAGGGTGCCGAAGATTTCAGGCTCAGCCTCCGCGGAGAGGCGGATGACCTTGGCATAGCAGCCGCCCTCGAAATTGAAAACGCCGTTGTCGCTCCAGCCGTGCTCGTCGTCGCCGATGAGGCCGCGGGCAGGGTCGGCGGAAAGGGTGGTCTTGCCGGTGCCGGAGAGGCCGAAGAACAGGGCCGTGTCGCCGTCGGCCCCGACGTTGGCCGAGCAGTGCATGGGCAGCACGCCCACGTTGGGCAGCAGGTAGTTCAAGACGGTGAAGATGGACTTCTTGATCTCGCCGGCGTAGCGCGTGCCGGCAATGACGATGGTGCGGCTGGCCAGGTCGAGCACAATGGCGGCGGTGTCGCCGGCGGCCGGGCGGCGCACGCCGTGGCGGGCCGGGTCGGGGTGATACTCGGGCGCGTGCAGGATGGTGAAGTTCGGCTCGAAGCCTTCCAACTCGGCGGCCGGCGGGCGGATGAACAGGTTGTGGGCAAAGAGGGTCGGCCAGGCGCGCTCGGAGACCAGGCGGACGCGCAGGCGGTGGGCCGGGTCGGCGCTGGCGTATAGGTCACGCACAAACAGCTCTTGGGTGTTGAGATGGGCTTTGACATCGGCCAGCAGCAGTGCGAACTTCTCGGGGTCATAGGCCTGATTGACCTTACCCCACCAGACCTTGTCCGCGCTGAGCGGTTCCTTGACCACCCATTTGTCGTCGGGCGAGCGGCCGGTGAACGGCGCGGTGATGGCGACGAAATTGCCGCCATCGGAAAGCTGCCCCTCGGCGCGGGCCAGGGCCAGTTCGATGGTGGCGGCCGGGACGGGGTTCCAGTGCACGGTGGTCCCGGTCAAGCCGAGGGACTCAAGGCTGTGTGTGCGAACAGTCATGCGGTCTCTCTCCTAAAACATTAACATTGAGCGCCGGGCCGGCACCGTGCCGGCCCGGGTAGGGTAAGGCGAAACCAAAGCCTACTTGAGGGCGGCCATGGTCTCGCGGATGATCTTGGCCGAGCGGTCAGCCATGGTGCGCTCCTCGGGGGTGAGGGCGTATTCAATGATCTGCTCGACGCCGTTGGCGCCCAGCTTGACCGGCACGCCGAAACAAATGTCGGTCAGGCCGTATTCGCCTTCGAGGTAGGTGGAGGCGGGCACGATCAGGCGCGAGTCGAGCAGGACGGCTTCGGCCATCTTGGCCAGGGCCGCGCCGGGGGCGTAGTAAGCCGAGGTGCCGAGCAAGTTGACGATCTCGCCGCCGCCCTTGCGGGTGCGCTCGACGATGGCGTTCAGGCGGTCGGCGGGCAGCCACTCGGTGAGCGGGCGGCCGAACACGGTGGAGTAGCGGGTCAGCGGCACCATCTCGTCGCCGTGGCCGCCGAGCACAACGGTCTGGACGTTTTCAATCGAGACATCCAATTCCAAGGCGACGAAGGCGGCCATGCGGGCCGAGTCCAAGATGCCGGCCTGGCCAATGACGCGGTTCTTGGGCAGCCCGGCCTGCTTGAAGGCCAGGTAGGTCATGGTGTCGAGCGGGTTGGTGACGACGATGTAGATGGCGTTGGGCGAGCGCGGCACGGCGTTGGCGAGCACATCGGTGATGACCTGCTGGTTGGCGCCGACCAGGTCTTCGCGGCTCATGCCGGGCTTGCGAGGCAGGCCGCCGGTGATGATGACGATGTCGGAATTCTCGGTGCCGTCGTAGGAGCCATCGGCGTTGCCGCGAATGCGCGTGTTGAAACCTTCGATGGGGCCGGCCTGAAGCAGGTCGAGCCCTTTGCCGACGGGCATGGTCTTGGCCAGCGGGATGTCGACCAGGACGAGGTCGGCGAGGCCGCGCTTCGCCAGCCAGAGCGCGCACGACGCGCCGACGTTGCCAACCCCGACAATGGTGATTTTGTTTCGCATGGTGTCTCCACTTTCAGAGGGTAGTATTGGTGTGGTGAGAGGTCATGGAGGTGGGGCGGCGCGCCAAAAGACACCGCCCCAACAGGCAGATTCTATCACAATGCCCGGCCCGCTTAGGGCGGGAGGTGAGAAGTGGGAGGTGGGCGGTGAGAAGTGAGAAAGGGCCGCCCAGTGAACACAAATTAGCCGGGCGCAATAAGGGCAGGGCAGCGACGCAGCGCGGCCGGCGGTGACGACGCGATGGCCCAGGCGGCGGGCTACGGCGCGACGAGCGGGTCTTGCTCTTGGGCGCGCATGGCCTGGAAGCTGGCGATGGCGACCTCGAGCATGGAGGCGTCGGGCTCGCGGGTGGTGAGGCGCTGGAGGGCCAGGTTGGGGATGATGAGCAGGCGCACCAACGGGTTGCTTAGGTGCCGGGCGGTGAAGCGAATGTACTCGTAGGCCAGCCCGGCGACGACGGGGATGAGCAGGATGCGCGACAGCAGCCGCAGCCATAGCGGGAGCGGGCCAAGCACGGCGAAGAGCACGATGGAGAAGACGACGACCGTGAGCAGGAAGGCGGTGCCGCAGCGCGGATGCTCCAGCGGGAAGCGCGCGACCGAGGCCGGGGTGAGTTCGGCGCCGGCCTCGAAGGCGTGGATGGTCTTGTGCTCGGCGCCGTGATAGCCGAACAGCCGGCGAATGTCGGGGATGAGGCCGATAAGGGCCAGATAGCCAATGATGAGCGCCAGCCGCACGCCGCCCTCGATAATGCTGCCCCACACCGGGTCGAGGCCGAGCGCGTTCTCGCCGAGTTGGGCCAGCCCGGCCGGGGCGAGGAAGAACAGGCCCACGCTGATCGACAGCGACACGGCCATGGTGCCCCAGGCCATGGGGCCTTCAAACTTGGCCTCGCCGTCGGCAGCGACGTTGGCGGAAAACGTGAGGCTTTGGTAGCCGAGGCCGAGGGCGTCCCACAGGCCCAGCAGGCCGCGCACAAAGGGCAGGCGGCTGAAGGCGTTGCGGTAGAGCGGGCTGATGGGCTGGGTGTGGACGACGATCTTTTGGCTGGGGGCGCGCACGGCGACGGCCATGCTGCGCGTGCCGCGCATCATGACGCCTTCAATGACGGCCTGGCCGCCGTAAGGCAGAAGAGGAGAATTAGGCATGGCGGCCATTGTAGCGGGCGCGAGGCGGATGCGTCAATGGCGGGAAGAAGAGACGGCAGAAAGCAGTCGGCAGAAGGCAGGCGGCAGGCGTTAGTGGAGGGCGGACGGGGAGGTGGGCTTGGCGGCCTGAAAGCGCTCGGCCTGCTGGGCGCGGCGCTGGGCCACTTCGGCTTCCACGCGCGTGCGGATCAGCGTCCATTCGTCGAGCGGCACAGCCAGGAAGGCGGCCACGACAATGGGGTCGAATTGGCAGCCGGCCTCGTCGGCGATGATGCGGCAGGCCTCGTCCATGGGCCGGCTCTGGCGGTAGGGGCGGGTCGAGGTCAGCGCGTCGAAGGTGTCGGCCACGGCGAACAGCCGCGCGCCGAGCGGAATCTCCGGGCCGCGCAGACCGAAGGGGTAGCCGGTGCCATCCCAACTTTCCTGGTGGGCCAGCACAATACGGATTTCTTCTTTCAGGTACGGGATGTCCATGAGCATCTCGTAGCCTTCTTGCGGGTGCTTCTCGATGATGAGGCGCTCTTCAGGCCCCAGGGAACTGGGTTTGTTCAGGATGGCGTCGGGCACGCCGATCTTGCCGATGTCGTGGATGAGCGCGCCGCGGCGGATTTCCAGGATCTCGGCCTCGGGCAGTTTGAGTTGGCGGGCCAGGCGGGCGGTGTATTCCACCACCCGGCGCGAATGGCCCTCGGTTTCGCGGTCGCGCAGGTCGAGGGCGGCGGCCAAGGCGTCGAGCGTGCTGTCGTAGCTGGCCGAGAGTTCGGTATAAAGCCGCGCGTTTTCAATCGCCAGGGCCGCGCTGTCGGCGATGTTGCCGAGCAGGTCGAGGTCGTCGGCGGTAAAGTAGCCGCCATCGCGCTTGTTGACGGCCTCGATGGCGCCAATGGCCTGGCCCTGGCGCACCAGCGGCACGCACAGCAGCGAGTGGGTGACAAACCCGGTCTGCTGATCGGCGGCGCGGTAGACGCGCGGCTCTTGCTGGGCGTCGGGGAAGATCAACGCTTCCTGCTGCGCCACCGAGCGGCCGACGATGCCCTGGCCCAGCGGCACGGTGACGCGTTTGATGGCCTCGCCCTCCGGGCCGGTAGCGAAGCGGCAGACCAGCAGGCCGGTCTCGTGATTCAGCAGCCAGAGCGATTCGGCTTCGGCGTTGAGGGCGCGGTGAATCTCAGCCAGCACCAGCGGGATGAGCACATCGATGTCGAGGGTTTGCTGGAGGTGGTGGCTGATCTGCTCGAGCAGGCGCTGGCGGTCGGTGTTGTGGCGCTGGCGGGCGTAAAGCTGGGCGTTCTGGATGGCGACGGCGGCATGCCCGGCCAGCGCCCCAATGAGCATCCGATCGGACTCGGAGAAATGCTCTTGGCCCAGCTTGTTGGCGACCGTGATGACGCCTAGCCAATCGCCGCGGGCCAGCAGCGGCGAGACGAGGACATTGCGGGCGTGTTCGATCAGGGTGGGGTGCAAGGCGTGCTCGGTTTGCGGGTCGGTGGCGACGGCGTCGAGGCGCAGGGGGATGCCTTGCGCAAGCGGTCCGTCTTGGCGCAGCGGCGCGGCGGGCATGTCGGCCCCGACCAAGCGTTCCGCTTCCGGCCCGACCGCGTGGGTGCAAGTGAGGCGGGCCGCTTTGTCGTCCAGCAGCCAAATGGAAACGCCCTCGCTGCGGGCGGCGCTCTGCATCTGCTTGAGAATCGAAACCAGAAGCGGATCAAACTCCAGGGTGGAGTGAAACGCCTGGCCGAGTTCTAAGAGCAAACTCAGCGCGCTGGGGGCTTCGGCGGGGAGTTCCATTGTCAGTGTTCGCGCAAACGGGTGACTACGCCGACCAATATTATACTCAGGTTTGGACCAGGCAGCTCCGCTTGCCTCACCCTTGATTGCCGCTATACTTTGGCCGCGTGGAACCCGACTCGGCCCACCCAAACTCAAGCGCCACAAATCCGGCTGCCGCCCTGGCGGCCGCTTTTCCGTCCGGGCTGGCCGAACAGCACGCGGCCGACCTGGAACAAGCGCTGGTGGTGCTGCACCAGGTGGCGGTGGCCGGGGCGGCAGCCACCAACGAAGACGACCTGATTGCGCAAGTAACCGCCATTATCGGTCAAGGTTTGTTCACTGACAACTTCGGGATCATGCTCCTAGACGAGGCGGCCGGGGGCTTGCGGATGCATCCCTCCTACCAGGGTATTGACCCGCCGGATGCCGCCCTGTTCAACGTGGTCATTCCGCTGGGCCAGGGGGTGACCGGCACCGTGGCCGCCTCAGGCCGCCCCCGCCGGGTGGGCAATACTGCGCTGGAGCCTGACTACTTGGATATCGGCCCGCCGATGCGCTCGGAGTTGAGTGTGCCGCTGCGGGCGGGGGACCGCATTTTCGGCGTGGTGAACGCCGAGAGCGCCGCGCCGGACGCGTTCACCGAGGCCGATGAGCGGCTGATCGTGACGCTGGCCGGGCAACTGGCGACGGCCATTGACCGGCTGCGGGCCGAGGCCGCCCAGCGGCAGGCCAGCCAGCGGGCTGCCGACAACCGCACGGTGCTGTATCGGGCCAGCCAAGAGATCACCGGCAGCCTGGATTTGGAGCGCGTGTACGCCGCGACGCACCGGGCGGTGGCCGAGTTGATGCCGTGCGAGGTCTTCTTGATTGCGCTGGCCGATGAAGACCAGGAATATATTAGCCTGGATTATGCGGTGGATAAGGGCGAGCGCATGGCCATAGGCCGCCGGCCGATGGGCGATGGCCTGAGTGGGCATGTGGTGGCCACCGGCCAGTCGCTGCGGGTGGACGATTTATCCGAACTGCCGCCGGTGGTGCCGCATCACTTTGGGGGGCCGGAGCGAGTGCGGGCCTTGATCGCGGTGCCGCTGCGGCTAGGCGCCAACGTGTTTGGCATGGTCTCCACTCAGAGCTACCATGCGGGGGCCTACCAGGCCGAAGACCTGCAAACGCTGACAGTGCTGGCCAACCAGGCGGCGGTGGCCATTGAGCAGGCCCGCTTGTTCGCGGCCGAGCGCGAGCAGCGTCAACTGGCCGAGGTGCTGCGCGAGAGCGGGGCGATCCTCAGCGCCAGCCTGGAAGTTGACGCGGTGCTCGATCAACTTTTGGAGCAAGTGGCCCGAGTGGTGCCGTTCGACACGGCCACAATCATGCTGCGCGACGGCGACCGCTACCGGGTGGCCCGGCTGCGGGGCTTTGAGACCGTGCGGCCCAACGCCGAGGCCGAACTGCGCGGCATTGCTTTTGAC
>JAYUUW010000609.1:0-15048 GCA_043754665.1 Anaerolineales bacterium
CGTACGCCATGCCCGACCCTGCGTTTTTCGTTAGGGTCAGATAGTTGTTCTCATTAACCCCACCGTGCGGTGAGCCGGCCCTGCGACGTTGAACCTCCCCCTTACTGCCCCGCCCGTCTGCGCGAACCAACTCATTAATCAGTGGTTGTCGGTGGCTCACACGGCCCCGGCGGGTACTCCGTCGCGTGGTGGTGGTGAGGCTCGGCCGGCTTGGCCGTGGCGGCCAGCGCGGCGGCCATGCGCCCCGCCGTCTGCGCCACCCGCGCCGCGTCCGGCTGGCCCAGCCGCGTCAGCGCCGCCCCGCGCGCGCTGTGGGCGCGGGCCACGCCCGGCCAATTCTCCAACGGGCGCAAAATCGTCAGCGCCGCGTCCGCTTGCTTCAGCGCCTCGTCCGGCGGTGTGCGGCTGACGCCCATATTGCTCAGGTCCGCCTGGATGATGTGCCACCAGCCCAGCCCCTGCCGGTGCTCGTCGTCGTTGTGGTGGGCGAACATCGGCCCGGCATCGGCCAGCAGTTTCAGCCCGCGCTCGATCTCGCCGTTCGCCACGCACGTGCTCCCCAGCGAGAACATCGCCCGCGCAATCGACAGCCGGTCGCCCGACGCCATGGCCGCCGACAGTTCCTCGTCGGCCAGCGGGCGCGCCTCGGCGTGGCGGCCCAGCGCCCGCAGCGCATTCGCCTCGCGCAGGTACAGAAAGGCCCGCAGACGGCGGGCGGCTTTGTGGGTTGGGTCGCGGCGCGGAATGCCAAGCGCGTCGAGCTCGGCCCCGGCCGCCTGGTAACGGGCCAGGGCTTCCACCCACTGCCCGTCCTGCTCCAGGCGGCCCAGGGCCTCGTCGGTGCGGCGCTCTAGGTCGGAGAGGGCGGCGTCAAAACTCATGCCCCCATATTAACCGATTAAGCGGTGTCTTACCCGCCGTTTTCGCGGCGGCGCGGCCGGTCGCCCTTCAGCTCGTCGCGCAGCAGCATCGTCAGCACCATGCTCACCAGCGTGACGATGATCGCCCCCCAGAACGCGGGCCAGAACCCGTCCACGCTGAACCCGGCGTTGAACTGGTTGCCGATCACCCCCGTCAGCCAGAACAGCAGCGTGTTAATCAGCAGCGTGCCCAGCCCCAGGGTCAAGATGATCAGCGGGCAGGTGAGCAGTTCGATCACCGGCCGCACCAGCGCGTTCAGCAGCCCAAAGATCAAGGCCAAGATGATGATCGGCGTCCAGCCCGCCGCCTCGACGGTGATGCCGTTGCCGCGCATCAGCGTGATGGCGGCCCAGATGGCGACGGCGTTAATGGCCCAGCGGAGAATCAAGCGTGTCATGGCAAACTCCTCACATAGTGTCGGTCAGTCTTTAATACGCGCCCGCCAGGGGCCGGTTGCAGGCCGGCGCGCGCCTTGTGACGCTCTTGAGACGCTCAGCCCTTACACTGGCTCTTAACTGGAGCCTCGGAACAGCGCCGTGCTGCTCCGCGGTCTTTGCCTCGCGCTCGTCTAGCCCAAGGAGAAATCCCATGTTATGGACCATCGTCGTCATCCTGCTCATCCTGTGGCTGCTCGGCTTTTTCGGCGGCTCCATTAGCCCCCGCATCCCCAAAATGGGCAATGCCGTCCACACCCTGCTCGTGATCGCCGTCATCCTCATCATCCTGCAGTTGTTGAACGTAGTGAATTTCTAAGCGATACAATCTAGCCAGGTTCCCGCGCGCTTGGGGCGGGCCGCGTCGTTCAGCGACCCCCGCCCCCGGCGTGCCGGCATAGTTCCGGGCCTATCGCCCTCGGTCCCTGGTTTGCAGGAGGCTCTCCGGCATGCTCCCCATCAGCGACGATAACTCCCAAAATCGCGCGGTCCCGGTCGTCACCTATGTCCTGCTGGCGCTGAACATCCTCGTCTTCCTGGTCGAGCTGGCCGCCGGCGATGCCTTTATCGAGCAGTGGGCCTTCGTGCCGGCCCGCTTCCTGGCCGACCCCCTCGGCGACAGCCTCACCCTCTTCACGTCTATGTTCATGCACGGCGGCTGGCTCCACCTGGGCGGCAACATGCTCTACCTGTGGATCTTCGGCGACAATGTGGAGGGCCGGTTCGGGCCGGTAAAATTCCTGATCTTCTACCTCCTCTGCGGCCTCGCCGCCACCTTCGCCCAAATGGCCTTCAGCCTGACCTCCACCGTGCCCAACCTCGGCGCTTCCGGCGCGATTGCCGGCGTGCTTGGCGGCTACTTGGTGCTGTTCCCGCAGGCCCGTGTCAACGTGTTGATGGGCTACGGCGTCATTCCACTGCCGGCGCTGGTCGTCATCGGGTTTTGGATCGTGCTGCAATTATTCAGCGGCATCGGCTCGATCGCCGACACCGCCGATACGGGCGGCGTGGCCTACATGGCGCACGTGGGCGGCTTTGTCGCCGGGCTTGTGTTGACTTTCTTGCTGCGCGGCAGTTCCAACGCCCCCGCGCTCACCGGCCGCCGCTAATGCCCGCCGCATAACTCGCTGCGCTTGCCACCGCCACTCGCGGAATCTGATCGCGCCGGAAATGGCTCGCCCTGTGCCTTTTCCCAGACGTCTTCGTGCTAATTCGTCTGGCGCGGCCCATGGGCTGCCAATTCCAATGACCATTGGCTCTACCCCCTCCCAACCGTGGTAGCTCCCCGGCCCACGCCACTCCCCCGTCGTGTTCATTCGTGGCCAACGCCTTTGCCCCACTCTTTCTCTTTCTCTTTTCTCTCCGCCCCGTTCAGGCCGTCGTAGCTTCCACACCCGTCGTCGGGGCGGGCGCGGCATCATGGTCCGGCAAGATCGTCTCCGCGTTGCGCACCACCGGGAACAGGTAGCCCAGCAGCCCCACCGTTGATGCCGCCACGCCGGTGAAAATGACCAGCAGCGCCATGCCCGCGCCGGGGCCGCTGCCCACCAGCCAGCCAAACGCGCCGGTCAGCGGCCCGCCCACCTGCATCCCCGGCTCCAGCACCACATCTGCCAGCGCCCCCGCAATCAGCGGCGTAATCGGCGTCGTCAGCCAGGCGATCAGGCGGCGCGTGGCGAACACCCGGCCCTGCACGTCCGGCGCGACCTTGGCCTGCCAAATGGCCTGGTTCGAGCCGTTGACCAGCGGCACCGTCAGGGCCCCCAAGAAGCCGGCCACCGCCCACACCGGCAGCGATTGGCCCAGGCCATACACCACCTGCCCGAAGAACGCCCCCACAATCCAGCCCAGCAGCACGCCATGCACCCGGCGCTTGAAGCCGCCCCACGCGCTCATCGCCACCCCGCCCAGAATGCCGCCCACCGCCGCCACCGACTGTGCCGTGCCAAAAATCGCCCCGTTGTTGCCGGTGCGCGCCAAGATCATCGGGGCTATGGCGGTGAAGCCCAGCCCCGAAAAGAAGTTCGCAAAGAAGAACACCAGTTGCAGCCCCAGCAGGCTCGGCCGCGCCAGGATGTAGCGCAAGCCATAGGCCGACTCTTTGAGCAGGCTGCCCTGGCCTTGCTTGCCGGCCTCGGTGCGCGGCGGCTGCGGCACCACCACCAGCAGCAGCGCGCCCACCGCCACCAAGAACGTCACCACGTCGATGAGCATAATGCCCGTCAGGCCGATCCATAGCAGCAGCGCCCCGGCCAGCAGTGGCGCCAGCACGCCCGGGCCCATGTCCACTAGCGACATCAACCCGTTGGCGCGGCCTAATTGTTTCTTCGGCACCATCAGGCTGATCGAGGCCGAATAGGCCGGCCACTGAAACGCCTGGCCGATGCCCGTTACCAACGCCGCGGCATACAAGTGCCAGATCTCCAATTGCCCGGTCGCCTGCATCCCCAGCAGGAAAACCGTCGCCAGGCCGGCCGCTAAGTCGCTCACCATCATCATCAGCTTGCGGTTATAGCGGTCCACCAGCGCCCCCGCCAGCGGCGAGATAATGAGGAACGGCGTGATAAAGAACACGTGTTGCAGCGCCAGCGCCGTGACGCTGTTGGTCTTCTCATACACCCAAATCGTCAGCGCAAACTGGGTCATGTTGGTCGCCAGCACCGAGATCAACTGGCCGATCCACACGATCACAAACGCCGGCATACCGGCCGGGCGGGCGGGGGGCATCGCAGCAGTCATCCGTCATAATCTCCATAGGCGGGCCGGCACAGCGCGCCGATCATAGCATAGGGAGCCTGAAAAGCAGTCATTAATCGGACCAAGCCGAACCCTTTTTCTTTTCCTTCGGCCGGTTTATACTTTGCCCTAGAACGCTAGCCCCCAACCAACCTGCCACCGCACGTGGAGCCCACATGACCGCTGAAACTGCGCGTCCCTTGCGCCTGGGTGATTACAGCCTCACCGGCAAAGACACGGCCCTCGCCATCGAAAAGGGCCTGGCCGAGGCCACCTGGTACCAATCGCCGGTGCCCAAGGCGCAAATGCGCGCCCTGCTCGAGCGCCGCGACGCGCCCGCCTTCTGGGGCCTGGTGCTCTGGCTGGGCCTGCTGGTCGGCGCGGGCGTCTGGGCTTACCTGGCCTGGCCCAGCCCGTGGGCTATCATCCCCTTCGCCATTTATGGCGTGCTCTACGCCTCCAGTTCCGATGCCCGCTGGCACGAGATGGGCCACGGCACCGCCTTCAAGACTGACTGGATGAACAACGCCGTCTACGAACTGGCCTCGTTTATGGTGCTGCGCAACGCCACCCTCTGGCGCTGGAGCCACACCCGCCACCACAGCGATACCATCATCGTCGGCCGCGACCCTGAGATCGCCGTGCCGCGCCCGCCCGATTTGGTGGCCGTGTTCGGGGCCTTCGTCAATCTCAAGGCCTATCCCAAATACCTCCGCACCACCCTCCTGCATGTCACCGGCCGGCTTACTGCCGAAGAACTCACTTTCATCCCTGAGTTTGAGCACGGCAAGGTCATCCTGCGCGCCCGCCTCTACTTCTTGATCTACGCCACCGTTATCGCCCTGGCCCTCTACACCCGCAGTATTCTGCCGCTGCTCTACATCGGCCTGCCCAACATTTACGGCGCGTGGCTCATGGTCGTCTACGGCTTCACCCAGCACGCCGGCCTGGCCGAGAACGTGCTCGACCACCGCCTCAACTGCCGCACTGTGTACATGAACCCGCTCAACCGGTTTCTGTATCTCAACATGAACTACCACGTCGAGCACCACATGTTCCCGCTGGTGCCCTACTACAACCTGCCCAAGCTGCACGCCATCGTCAAGCCCGACATGCCCACGCCCTACAACGGGCTGCTGGAGGCCTACCGCGAGATCATCCCGGCCATCTGGCGGCAGATCAAGGAGCCGGGCTGGTTTGTGAAGCGCAAGCTGCCCACGCCCACCTTCCCGGCCGATGCCGCCCCGCAGTCGGCGGTGATTACGGCGGCCGGCAAGCCCGTGCTCGGCGGCTGGGTCGAGGTCTGCGACAGCGCTAAGCTGCTCAAGGCCGATGTCATCCGCTTCGACCATAACCACCGCACCTACGCCATCTACCGCACCGCCGACGACAAGCTCTACGCCACCGACGGCCTGTGCACCCATGGCAACGCCCACCTGGCCGACGGCCTGGTCAAGGGCGAGGTGGTCGAGTGCGCCAAGCACAACGGCCGCTTCAACCTGCGCGACGGCCAGCCCGTGCGCCTGCCGGTCTGCGTCGCCCTGCGCACCCACGCCGTGCGCGAGAGCCACGGCAAGATCTACTTCAATCTAAAGTCCGGCGACGAATACGGCGTCAACGAGCCGCCCACCCACACTTTCCGTGTGGTCAGCAACCAGAACGTCGCCACCTTCATCAAAGAATTAGTGCTCGAGCCCATCGGCGAGACCGGCCCGCTCACCTACCAGCCCGGCGACTATTTGCAGCTCGACATCCCGCCCTATGCCGAGAAGAAGCTGGGCACGCTGGAAATCGACCCGCCCTACGCGCAGGTCTGGCAGATGCACCACGTCTACGACTTCGCCGCGGCCAACCCCATCCCTTGCCGCCGCAACTACTCGTTTGCCACCAACCCCGCCGCCGATCGGCAATTGCGCTTCAACGTCCGCATCGCCACGCCCCCGCGCGGGCAAGAAGCCCCGGCCGGCGTCGGCTCCACCTACGTCTTCGGCCTCAAGCCCGGCGACACCGTCACCGCGATCGGCCCGTTCGGCGAGTTCCATATCAAGCCGTCGGAACGCGAACTGGTCTACCTGGGCGGCGGCGCGGGCATGGCCCCGCTGCGCGCGCACCTCTCGCACCTGCTGGAGACCGAAAAGACCACCCGCCAGATCAGCTACTGGTACGGGGCGCGCTCACGGCAGGAAATTTTCTACCAGGATTATTTTGAAGACCTGGCGGCCAGGAACCCCAACTTCAGCTTCCATATCGCCCTGTCCGAGCCGCAGCCGGCCGATGCGTGGACCTCCTACACCGGCTACATCCATGCGGTGTTGAAGGAACAGTATCTGGACCAGCACGCCGACCCGAAGGCCGTGGACTACTACCTGTGCGGCCCGCCCGGCATGGTGCAAGCCGCCACCAAGATGCTCAAGGACCTCGGCGTTCCGCCCGCGCAAATCGCCTTCGACGAGTTCTAGCCGGCGCGCTCACGCCACCCACCCTCCCCAGCGGGTCGGTTGCCAATCGCGACCGGCCCGCTTTTTTAGCGCCGCCCCTTCATCCACTGTGCCTCACGCCGCCCGTTCGTGTCGCTGCACTTTCACAAAGGCACCCCTTCTCGCTTTAGGAGCCGGGGCCGGGGGACGAGGGTTGACCAACCAGCGCGCCGTGGCAAATCCTCTTTCGGTGACCCTTCCGCGACTTGTCAATCCTTGGCTTCCGTCCTCGCCGGCGCTAGTGCTGCCCCAGCCCCCCGCGCCGCCGCACCCGGCGCTCCAGCGCCTTGAACGCGGCATAGCCACCCGCCAGCATCACCACCATAAAGACCAGCATCAGCCCGATCTCCACGCCCACGGGCAGCAGCGGGCGCGTGTCCAGCAGCCAATAGCGCACCGCATCAAGCCCATAGGTCAGCGGCAGCGCCAGCGCCACCACCAACAGCGGGCGCGGCAGCGCTTGCACCGGGAAGTTGCTGCCCGATAGAATCTGAATCAAGAAGCTGCTCACATCCACCAGCGTGTTCGCCTCGCGCATCAGCATCACCAGGGCCGCGAACGCCAGCCCAAAGCCATACAGCCCAATCAGCATCGGCAGCGTGGTCAGCACCGCCGCCAGCGCGTTGCCGCTCGGCCGAAAGCCAAACAGCAGCGCCGCCAAGATCAGCATTACCGTGCTCGTTAGGGTCGTCGTCGCCAGGCTGGTGATTGTCCGTCCCAGCAGCATCAGCACGCGCGGCATCGGCAGCAGCCAGTTGGCCTCCAGCACGCCCGTGTCCATATCGTTCTTCAACGCATAGCCCATGCCCCAGAACACCGCATTGATGAAGTTCACCAGCGCCTGGCCGATGAGAATGAAGGCCATGTAGTCGCCGGTGCCGCTGTAGGCCGCCAGTCCCTGCGCCTGCCCATCTACGCTGAATACTTGGCCCATGAAGTAAATCGGCGTCAGCCAGATTAATGGTTGAAACACGCTGGAGGCAATCTCCAGCGGGTAGCGCGTGAAGTGCCGCCAATCCTTGAGCGCAATGGTGCCCAGCGCCCGCAGGTGTGAGCCGGCCGAGGGCCGCGAGAGCGATTGCGGGAGGGTCGTCATCGGTGTCTCCTAAAACTTGCCCAACGAGCCAATGCGGCGGGCGCGGCGCTCGGTCCACAGGAACGCCAGGTAGCCGAAGGCCAGCCAGCCCACGCCAAAGCCCAGCAGCGGCAGCAGGTCGGGCAGCAGCGCGCTCAGGCCGGCGTTGTTCAGCCCGGCGTTGCGGATGCCGCGAATGGCATACGTCGGCGGCAGCCACGCCGCCACCGTCTGCATCCACCCCGGCAGAATGCTGATCGGGTAGGTGATGCCGCAGAAGATCATAATCATCCCGCGCACCAAGAACACAAACGCATTCGCCTCCCGCGCCAGGATCACCAGGCTGGCGAAGGCAAACCCAATGCCAAAGGTCGACGGCACCGCCGCGACAAACATCAGCAGCACCAGCCACGGGCTGCCTTGCAGCCGCACCCCAAAGAACAGCCCGAACTCCAAGGCCGACATCAGCAGAAAGGCGAACAACTGCACGCCCTGCGTCAGGCTCGCGCCCAGCAGAAACCAGAAGCGCCGGCTGGGCGTCAGCCAATTGGTCTCCAGCGTGCCGCGTAGCTGCTCGGTTCGCAGCGTGTACCCCACCGTCCATAGCGTCACGTTCAGCCACATCCACACCGAGGTCCCAAACACAATATACGCCACGTAGTTGGTCGTCCCCGCCGCCGCCGTGAACAGCGCCAGCCCGCTGCCGTCTGGCCCGGCCAGCGCCCGCGCCGAGAGAATGTAAGCCGCTGGGAAGATCAGCGGCCAAATAACCAGGGCCACGATCCAACTCGGGTAGCGGGTGAAGATCAGCCACTCGCGGTACACCACCGCCCACAACGCGCGCAAATCAGCCGCCAATGACGGCCGGGCATCCGAATAAGTAAGCGCCATATGTTGTTCCATCCCTTAATATGCGTTTGCCGTATTCATCGCGGCTGACTTTTCACTTCGCACGTGCCATTGGAGTTGCCTCATCCCCTTGGCTCAACCACCCGCCGGCCGTCGCCCTTCAGCCAGATTTGTCACACCTGCCCAAACGTCCTTTGTTTGGGTTTCGAAGCCCCCCTCAGGGCGTTGGATTCCACACTCCCTTGTGGGGGGGTGAGAAATCCGCAAGTGTGACTGATTCGGCCTTATGCCGTTTTGCCTGCCCTCCCCCTCAATCCCGCAGCGCCTTGCCCGTCAGATGGATGAACACATCCTCCAGGCTCGGCTCCGCCACCTTCAAGTTCACAATTCGCGCGCTGCTCCGCCCCAACTGCTCAATAATGGTCGGCAGCACCGCCCGGCCGTCCACCGCTTGCAGGCTCACCTCCCACACCGAGTCCGTCCCCAGGTAGCGCGTCGCCAGGCCCTCCACCCCCGGCAGGCTCTGCAGCGGCCCCGCCAGGTGCGGCTCCCACCCCGCCACCTCCAGCCGCAGCGCATCGCGCTGGCCGATGGTCTGCTTCAGCTTGGCCGGCGTGTCGAGCGCAATAATGCGCCCCTGGTCGATAATGCCAATCCGGTCTGAGAGCTGGTCGGCCTCTTCCATGTAGTGCGTCGTCAGCAATATCGTGTGGCCCTCGGCCTTCAATTCCCCCACCAGTTCGCGCACGCGCCGCGCCGCCTGCGGGTCCAGCCCCAGCGTCGGCTCATCCAGCAGCACAATCGGCGGGCGGGCCAGCAGCGCGCGGGCCAGCACCACCCGCTGCTTCATCCCGGTCGAATACGTCTCCACCAAATCCCCGGCGCGCGCCGTCAGCTCCATGCGCTCCAGCAGTTCGTTCACCCGCCGCCGTGCCACCTCCGGCGGCAGGTGGTACAACGCCGCAAAATATTCCAGGTTCTCGCGCCCGGTCAGCTTCCAATAGATGCTGCGCTCCCCCGCCAGCACCGTGCCCAGGTTCTGCCGCACCTGTGTCGACTGGCGCAGCACATCGAACCCGGCCACCCGCGCCGTGCCCCGCGTCGGCTCCAGCAGCGTGCACAACATGCGGATCGTCGTGCTCTTGCCCGCGCCGTTCGGCCCCAGCAGCCCAAACACCTCTCCCGGCGCAATCTGAAAGCTCACATCGTCCACCGCCGTGCTAACCCGCAGCGGCGGGCGCGGTCCCGGCAGAAACCGGCGCAGGCCCCGGCGCGGCGCGTCCCCCGCCTTCGGCTCCTCCGCCTTGCGCTGCGTAAACGTCTTAACCAAGTGATCGGCTTCCACGGCCCAGTGCGTCATTGGCATTCTCCGGCTAGTAGGAACACAAAGCCCACCGGCGCTGGTGGGCGCGGTTCGGTGTGTGTTGGCGTTGGTGTGAATCGAGTCTAGGTGTTAAGGTCTTTGAGCGCATCGTCTACGCTCAACTCGCCCCGCGCAATGCGGTCGAGCAGCGCCAGCCGGTCTTCGGCGGCGGGTGCCGGCGGCGCGGGCGGGGCAGCCGCGGCGCTGTCGCCGCTGGCGGAGATCGTCACATCCCCCGACACGCTGCTGACGCGCACCGTCACGCCCGCTTCATCGGCGCCGCCGTGGCGTGGCCGGCCGGGCAGGTCGCTCAACAAGTGGCCGCTCAGGCTGTTCATCTGCACCGTGCCGCGTGTCCCCGCCGGCAGGTACAACGCCATATCGCCTGACACGGTGTGGAGCTCGTAGGCCCCGTGGGCCAGGCCGCTCTCCAGGCGCAGCGCCCCGCTGACTGTCGCGATGCGCCCGCCCGGCAAGTGGCTCGCGCCAATGTACACATCCGCCGACACGCTGTCCAGGTGCAGCGGCCCATCCAGGTTCAGCCGGGTGGCGTGCACCTCGCCGCTCACCGTCTTCACGCGCACCGTGCCGCCCAGGTCGCTGAGGTCCAGCGGCCCCTCCACGCTATCCAGCTTGAGTTCGCCGCGCAGGTGGGCCACGCGGGCCGGGCCGCTCACATACGCCAGGTCGAGCGCCGCGTGGCGCGGCAGCCGCACCGTGTAATCCACCCGGCACGGCGCATGGCCGCCGCCCAACAGCCGGCTGAACAGGTCGGCCTCAAAGCGGGTCGCCACGCGCACCGCGCCATCGGCCGCCTGCTCCATGTCGATCTCGGTGTGGTCAAAGCCGCGCCCCGGATGCTTCACGGCTGTCACCGTCAGCGTCGCGCCGTCCCCGCCCTCAATGTCGATCGCGCCGCTCACGTTCCGCAGCGTCAGCCGCGCCGGGCCGCTCACCGCGAAGTGGCGTTCAATACTGGTTGGGCTGGTCATGTCTGTCTCCTTACCCCGCTCACGCCGCCGCGCCCTCGGCCGCCGCCGGGGTCGTCACCGGCGCGCCCGCTTCCAGGTTCAGCAGGGCCGGGATGAAGAACGCGGCCACGGCCATCAGAGTGCACACCCCGCCCGCGATCAGGAACCAGGACTGCACGCCGAACCGATCTGCCACCGGCCCGCCGATGATCAGCCCCAGCGGCGCCATCGCGCTGCTCCCGGCCATCACCAGCGAGAACACCCGCCCCTGCATCTCCGGCGCCACGCTCGACTGCAAAATCGCAAACAACGGCCCGTTGGTCATCGGCTGCATCAGGGCCACCAGTCCCGCCGCCGCAATCGCCAGCCAGAAGGCGTTGGCCGGCGTCAGGCCCATCACCACCATGCCCGCGCCCATCCCCATCAGGCCGATCAGCGACGTGAAAATTCGCCGCTTAAACCCGCCCCACACCCCCAAGATCAGGCTGCCCGCAATCACCCCCACGCCAAAGGTCGAGTCGAGCGCGGCCAGTTGCGGCGCGCCGCCGCCAAAATGGTTGCGCACCAGCAGCGGGATCAGCGCCGCCGCCGGCGTAAACACCAGGTTGATGATCAGCGCCATGCCCAGCAAGATCACCAGCCCTGGCCACGACCACACATACCGAAAGCCGTCGCCCAGGTCGCCCAGGAACGACCGCGCCGCGCTCGGCTTGCCCCCCGGCGGCTGCGGGATAAACACGAACAGCAGCGGCGCCGCCCCCAGGATGGCCGTCACAAAGTCAATCGCCAGCACGCCTTGCAGCGGCAGCACCTCCAGCAGCAGCGCGCCAATCGGCGGGGCCAAAATGCCCAGGCCGCCTTGCAGCATCTGGTTGAAGCCCGCCACGCGCCCCAGTTGGCTCTCCGGCACCATCAGCGAGGTCGAAGCCGACAGCGCCGGGTTCTGAAAGCTCTGCCCCGCGCTGCGGACGAACATGATGACATACACATGCCAGATGTCCGCCACGCCCGCCCAGAACAGGTAGGCCAGCACCAGCGTCGCCAGGGCCACCACGCCGTCGGCCGCCAGCATCACCAGCCGGCGGTTCCAGCGGTCGACCAGCACGCCCGCAATCGGCCCCAAGAAGATGCCCGGCAGGGTCGCCGCCAGCGTGGCCGTCGCCAGCACCGTGGCCGAGCCGGTCGTCTGGGTCAGCCACCACACCAGCGCAAACTGCACCAGGCTGCTGCCGAACAGCGACACGGCCTGCCCGGCAAACAGGCTGCCGAAATGGAGCTTCCAGTTCTCAGGGACGGTGCGCATAAGGTTGGGGGCGTTACTCGACGAAAATCTCGACCCGTTCGCCGTCTTCTTCGTCGGTGGCTTCCACCAGTTTGCCCACTGCGCCCGAGCGCAGCGCCTCGGTCAAGATCGCCATCTGGTCGCTATCCAGGTTGGGCGCAAACCGCGCGCCCATCTTGATGCCCACATCCACCAGGCCCATCGGGATGTTGACGTTGACCTTGGTCTTGCCGGTCTTCAGGTCGGTCACGCGCACGCGGAACCAGCGCGCGGCCCCGCCCGGTACGGCCGGCGGCGCGGGGGCGCGGCGGCTGTCGCTCAGCGCGGCCAGCAGTTGCGCCCCATCGGCGGCCGAGATCTTGCCTTCCTCGACCATCTTGAGAATCTTCATGCGTTCTTCAACGGTTGCCATAGGGCCTCCTAGAGGCGTCGTCAGCGCGGCCGGCGCTAGCCAATGTAGACTTGAACCTTCTCGCCGTCGGTCCCCTCGTCCACCTTAATGTACAGGGGGGTGTCGGCTGAGGTGTGTTCGCCCAGCGCCATAATCAATTCGTCCACGCCGGTTTCGCGCAGTTTCGGAATGCGGCTGCCGAACGTCCGCAGGAACCAGGCCGTCAGCCGGATCGGCAGCGGGAACGAGATGGCGATGTTGCGCGGCCACTCTTCCTGCCCGGTTTTTACCCGCACGTGCAGCCAGCGCGCCGATTGGCTGAACCCGGCCAGCGCCATGACCACCACGCCCGCCATAAAGGGCAGGGTGGCGCACGCGAACCAAAAGCCCAAGCCGCCCGCCTGGTACGCGCCATACATCAGCAGCGTGCCCACCAGCAGAATACCAATGCCGATCCCCATCGGCACGATCCACCAGCGCCGCCAGCGGTCCAGGTCCACGTCGGGTGCGGCCGTGTCGCTGGCGCGCGCCGCTGCCGGGGCGTCGGTGGCCTCGGCCGTCTCAGCCCCGCGGCCGAGGGCGTCCAGCAAGCGCAGCCCCTCGGCCGCGCTCACCTGGCCGTCCTCAATCATCTGCAAAATCTGCATCCGCTCGGCTTCGCCTGGCATCCTTGCGTCGCTTTCTGTGTGTGCGCCTACTGCGCCTGCTGCGCCAGCGCCAAATCCACCTGGGCCTTTACCGCGTCCACATTGGTCAGGGCCAGCCCGCCGGGCAAATACCGGTCGGCGTTGCCCCGGAACAAAATAATCGTGCGGCTCCAGTTGAAAGTGCCGTCAATGGCGATCATCAGCTTGCGCGCCGCCGGGAAGAACTGCCGCGTGTGCACCTGCACCGGCTCGGCGTATTCCAGCTCAATGGCGTACCCCAGTGTCTGATAATTCACCAGTGACTCGTCGTGCGGGTACAGGCTTTCCACATACCCATTGTGCTGCTCAATCGCGGTGTTGATCGCGCTCACCAGCCCGGCATACTCCGCGTCGCCCGGCACCAGCTCGCGCGTCGTGCCGTAGTGATAAATGCGGATCAGGCTGGGCTGGGCCTCGAACGTGCGCTTGAACCACAGGCCGTCGCGGTTGGGGTAAGCCCCGCCGAACCAGAACAGCCCGGTCAGAAACAGCCCCAGCACTACGGCAAACTCCACCACCTTCACCCCCCGCCGTCCGGGCGGGCGCGGGTCGAAACCCGGCTGATCTGTTTTAGCTTTACGCTGCATGGCGTCGTGTCCTTTCTGCTGCTACTACGGCCCCCCGCAGCCTTAGGTTCAGGTGGCCGCCACCCCCAGCCGCATCCACCGCAGCATGCGCCGATTCTGAAAGCCCAGCCCCTGCAATGCCGGGGTGGCCTCGTCGGCGTCGGTGGCGTAATCCACCCGCATGCCCCAGGGCCGCCGGCCCAAGCGGCGCAGCGCCCGTGTCAGCAGCGGCCCTTCCAACTGCCCTTGGTAGGCCGGGTGCACCAGCAGTGTCAGCCGGTCGCCGTCTGGCCCGCCCACATACACGCTCACACTGCCCGCCAGTGCGGGGGCGCGCGGGCCGCGCGGCAGGGGGTCGCGCACCACCCAATGCTCCTCGTACCGCCCGCCGAAGAAGTTATCCACCTGCCGCCGCAGCCCCGGCTGAAAGTCGCTGGCGTGCAGCGGGCGGCCCCAGGTCAATCCTTCGGGCCGCACCAGCCCCGCCAGCGCATATTGGTCGGCCCACTCGCGCGGGCCGCGCAGGCGCAGGTCAAAGCCGCTGGGCTGAAACTCAGGCGGGGCCAGGTAGGGCGGTCTAATCCAGGTGGTCTGCGTCGTGACCCGCAGAAAGCCCATCCCCCGGTAGAGCGCCAGTGCGCCCAGGTTGTCGTCATCCACTTGCAAGATCACTTCGCCGCCGCCCTGCCGCCGGACCAGGTCGAGCGTGGCCTGCATCAGGGCCAGGGCCAGGCCCTTGCGCCGGTAGTCGGGATGCACTGCCACGTTGGCCACCAGCCAGGTGGTCGAGCGCGGCGCGCTGCGCTGGGTGCTCACCGTGCCGACCACGCGGCCGTCTTCCACCCACACATAGCCCAGGTTCCACGGCTGCTGGCCCAGCATCAGCCATTGCAGGAGGCCCAGCGCCGGGCCGGTGCGGCTCAGCCACTTCAACTCGCGGATCAGCCCGCGCCCGGCCGCATCCAGCTCGTGGCTGAAGCACAATTCAATCAGGTCGGCGATGCCGCCCAGGTGCCGGTTCAGATCAACCGGCTGCAAGCCGGCGGGCAGGGCGGTCTTCAGCAGCGAAGCGGCGGTCATGCCTATCCCGGCCGGCGGCGAGGTGAGGCGCCGCGCTTATTTGCCTTCCAGCGCGGCCAGTAATTTTTCGGCGTCGGCCACGCTTATTTTACCCTGCTCGACCATTCGCAAGATCACCATTCGCTCTTCGTCGCTCACCGGCGCTGAAGGCGGCATGGGTGGCATAGGCGGGGTGGGGGGCAGCGGCGGCTTGGGTGGGCGCGGCGCGTTGCCAATG
>JAYUUW010000610.1:0-1995 GCA_043754665.1 Anaerolineales bacterium
GTAATCATGCCGTGCTCAACCGTGTGGCTGCAATCAATGAGGTTGGTCATAGGCGCGATTATAAGAGAAATGTTCAGCGGAGGAAATAGGGAGAGAAAACCATTGGTCACGAATTTCACTAATTACACGAATGGCGGCCACGTTTGAACAGACTCTATTTCATTCGCACCGGCCTCCGACCTCCGACTTCTGACCTCCGACCTCCACTCCCCCGCCCACTTCCCAATTCCATGGCACAATCGGCCCATGCGCAGCGTCCTCCTCCGCGCCGTCCTCACTGCCCTTCTCATCTACCCGCTCAGCCTCGCGCTGGTCGATGGCTACGGCTTCATCGATCACGCCCGCCCCGCCGACGCGATTGTGGTACTCGGCTCGCGCGTCTATCCGGGCGGCCGGCCGGGGCCATCGCTCACGCGCCGCGCCGCCCACGCCGCCGCGCTGTACGCTCAGGGTCTGGCCCCGCTCATCATCTGCACCGGCGGCCAGGGCGATGCCACCGTGCCCAGCGAGGCTTCCGTGGCCTGCGGGCTGATCGCGGCCGCCGGCGTGCCGCCCGAGGCGCTGCTGCTCGAAGACCAGTCGCACAGCACTGAACAGAACGCGCTCTACACCGCCGCCCTGCTCCAGCCGCGCAGCGCGGTCACCGTCCTCGTCGTCAGCGACAGCTACCACCTCTACCGCGCCGCCCTGCTGTTCCGCCGCGCCGGGCTAGTGCCTTACACCTCGCCCGCGCCCGAGCGCATCTACTGGTTCGAGCGCTACTACCGCGACAACCGCGAACTGGCCGCCCTGGCCTGGTATTGGGGCAAAACCGCCCTCGGCCTGCCGCAAACCGACTTCCCCTAGCCGCCTTTCGGCCGCACCCGGCTGGGTTTCTAAAAACGCCGTCCACGCCGCTCATCCCCATTTCACCTCACTCACGTCCACACCCATTCGTGTCAATTCGTCTGGGGCGGCTTATTCGGCCCGGTTCGTTGTCCCAAGGTCTCAGAACGTGGCGCGTTCTCCCCAAACTTCAACCTCTCCCTATTCGTGTAAATTCGTGGCCACAGCACTGCCGCCGGCAAAAACCTGCCCCTGCTATGGCCCCGCCTCCCCTCTGCTACAATTGCCGGGGAATGCTCTCAATTAGGAATCGATCAGCGCATGCCCGGTGATTGGGTCGGCCGCGAACTAGGCGAATACTTTGTCTTCGAGCGCATCGGCTCGGGCAGCATGGCCGAGGTCTACAAGGCCTTGCAGCCCAGCATGGACCGGCTGGTCGGCATCAAGATCCTCGCCCCGGCCCTGTCGCACGACGCCCAGTTCGTCGCCCGCTTCCGGCGCGAGGTGCAGCTTATCGCCTCGCTCGAGCATCCCCACATCCTGCCCGTCATCGACTTCGGCGAGCGCGAAGGCGCGCTCTATCTGGTCATGCGCTACGTCGGCGGCGGCACCCTGCACGACCTCATCCAGCAAGGTCCGCTCGAACCGCAAATGGCGCTGCGCTACCTGAGCGAAATCGGCGCCGCGCTCGATTACGCCCACGCCCGCCGCGTCGTCCACCGCGACCTCAAGCCGCGCAACGTGCTGCTCGACACCGACGGCAACCCCTTCCTGGCCGACTTCGGCCTGGCCAAGCTCATGGATGCCGGCGGCCTGACCCACAGCGGAGTGGAGATGATCGGCACGCCGCACTACATGAGCCCCGAGCAGGCCAAGGGCGCGGCGGTCGACGGCCGCAGCGACCTCTATTCGCTGGGCGTCATGCTCTACCAAATGCTCACCGGGCGGGTGCCCTATGCCGCCGACAGCACCGTGGGCATCGTCATGCAGCACCTCAACGCGCCCGTGCCGGCCGTCACCGCGGCCTGGCCCGAGCTGCCGCCCACGCTCGACGCGGTGGTGATGCGGGCCATGGCCAAAGACCCGGCCGAGCGCTTCACCTCCGCCCACGCCCTCACCGCGGCCGTGGCCGAGGCGCTGGGCACCGGCGTGCTGGCCGGGCTGATCCTC
>JAYUUW010000611.1:0-4279 GCA_043754665.1 Anaerolineales bacterium
GAAATCAGTATGATCTCATCTATACTTACGGTACTGCGTCGGACCGATTGGTAAACAGCCAACCAGCCTTCACTTGACAATGTCGCCTCGCGAATTTCCGCGCCTGTTTGTGAGTTGGCCGTGAAAAGAGCCTTCTTTACCTGACAATTCGCTATATCTAGTGTAACCACCTTGCTTGGATAATCAGTAAGCGCGACTGTCAACAATTCTCCAGACGCCAAACCCCAAACTCGATTTATGCCATTCGGCCAAGCTGCGGACTGGCGACAATCAGTTAAGACCCCTGCTGCCGAAATGACAATTGGGGTCCCACTGTCAGCTCCTTGTTTATCAACGGGATAGCGGCCGACAAGATATTGTCCGTTCACATCCCACGCAATATTTGAAACGGGTAGGATGGACCAGATCGGCAAGCCCCGCGACAGTGCTGTAATCGTTCGGGTAACAAAACCACTGCCATCGGGGCGAATGAATCCGATGGTCCCCGGCTCAACCGCAAACACGATTTCCAAGGCAGGCAATGGGCCAGATGGCGTCACCAATACTCTGGGCTGGCGAACTAGCCAGAGGGCGCCGATGCAAACTATTGAGAGCACCACCAAGAGCAAGGTGACAAAAAGAGCCCAACGCTTTACGCCCCCGTGGCTGGTTGTGATAAATGACCTTGGCACATTATTTCCTAAGTGCGGCAAACTAACCTTGATCCGATGCTTCTAGTGCAGACTTTGGCTAGGCCTATGACGCTAGAATGCAAATGAATATATTGCGGCTGTCAAGTGATCACCATGGCGGAAAATAGAGTTCAACCAGTGAACAATCAGTGTGAAATAGGCGGCTTAGCTCATATCCAAATGACGGCTCAAAGCCCCTGCCGATATTATATAGAAGGGGCACCTTATTAGATTCCCCCAAAAATCGCGGGACGTACCATTTTCGTCTAGGGGCCTTTTGTAACCACTACTACGTTGTTCGAACCAACAAAGGGTATATTGTAATTCCATGCTGAGTCGAAATCCGAGTCTGACATCCAGTATATTTCACTACCTCCAGACCAGTGCGAGTTTACAAACCCCCACTCCGCTGAATTTCCATAGTAGTCAACGTGTACTGGATCATATGCAACTAATACTAGCGCATGAGCCGCAAACGGTTCACCATGGAGCAATCCCCGAGTCGCACCTAGAGTGCTATCCTGATCACTTGTTCGCGCGAGGCGGGGTGCTGCTCCGCTCCATCCAATTGTTACTATTGTAAGAACGTTAGCGTTTCCAAGGTAATTTACGAGGTCTGTCTTAGTACCGGTTTTCGCTACTACCGAGGATGAAGTGTCGTTTACGCCATCTTTTCCCAATAACCACTGGAGAAGTTGTACTTGCTGGCCGGGCGTTGTCGCGCCAATAACTGGAGTCTTGTAAACTCCCGCTGGTCGTGCATTTTCCGCTAGTTCTTTTACCCATTCACCCTTGACATTGCCATTGTAGAGCATGTTCAGCAGGGCGGCAGAGGCGTACTGCGCGCAGGTGTTCCCGACCTGTAACTGCTGAAATTGCGCTAATTGGGCCTCGGACATGGATTGCCAATACACTGCGGTGTAAAGCGCAGTTGGGGTAGGCGTACTCGTGGCTGTGGCCCTCGGCGTTGCGGTTTTTGGTGGTGTAGGGGTCTTCGTACGGCTTGGGGTAGGCGTACGAGTCCCGGAGCGTTTCGCTTGGCACTTGGGATCAGAATCCGGAAAGAAAGTGGGTACACCAACCACCAATTCAATGAAACACTCGCCAGATGGATCTGCTCGCATAAGCGGATTAGAACCTCCGTACTGGAAGAGATTCTGTTCCCGGTGCGAAGGATCTGACCCAACAAACTGGCCAAGATAGGATGAATAGTAGCGCGCCCTCAGATAAACCAACCCGCTGCCGTCGCGCCACTCGCCGGTGAAGCTGTAGCTGGTCACGCCGCTGCCGGCGCTGGTCAGCACATCGCCATACGGCTCGTAGCTGCGGGCTAGCGTCACCTGGCCGGCGCTGTCCACCAGGTGGCGGACCGAGCCCAGGGCATCGCCCAAGAAGTACGTGGTCTGCGTCACGGTCGCCTGCGCAATGCGCCCATTGCCATACAGGTAGGTGAACGTGCCGTCGGCCACCTGCGGCCTGCGTCAGCCCAGCGGCCAGGTCGAGCGTGTAGGTCGTCACCACGCCGTTCACCACCTGGTTCACGCGATCGCCCAGCCCGTTGTAGGTGAAGCCGGTGGTCAGGGCCAGCCCCTGCGTCACGGTGATCAGCCGGTTAGCGGCATCGTAGGTGTAGGTCAGCACGCCGTCGGCCAGCAGGTTGCCGTTGGCGTCCCAGGTATAGGTCTGGGCGTCCACGGCGATCAGCCGGTTGGCGTCGTCATAACTGTAAGTGGTGGTGATCGGCGCGCACGGCGTCGCGCTGACCGGCCGATGGTGATGGAAGTCGCGTTAGCCAGCGCCGCGCCGGCGGAGTAATAGCTGCGGGCAGCGGCGGTGACGCCGGACTGCCGCCTCGGCATGGTACAATGCCGCCAGTCGAAATCGTTAGTGCTCGCCGTTCGCTGCGGGCCTGGTATGGAGATGTCCGTTGAAAAAGACGCTGAATCAGGGGTTGGTGTACCTACTGGCGGGGGTGATTGTGCTGGCTGACCAGTACACCAAGCACCTCGTCCGCACCACCATCGCCATCAATGAAACCTGGAACCCGTGGCCGGCGCTGATGCAATACTTCCGAGTGCTGCACATTCAAAACACCGGCGCGGCCTTTGGCCTGTTCAAAGACGGTAATTTGATCTTCACCATCATCGCCTCGGTCGTCTCGCTGGTCATCATCGTCTACGCCCAGCGCTTGCCAGCCGGGCAGTGGCTCATGCGGGTGGCGCTGGGCATGCAGTTGGGCGGGGCGCTGGGCAATTTGGTCGACCGCCTCACCTTCGGCACCGTGACCGACTTCATCAGCGTGGGCAACTTTGCCATCTTCAACGTGGCCGATGCCAGCATTAGCCTGGGTGTGGCCTTTTTGGCCCTGCTGATGTTCATGGAAGGCCGCAGCGAACGCAGCCCGGCCGGCTCCGGCAGCACGCTGCCCGGCGTCGACGCTTCCGAAATGCAATCAGGTGGCTGAGCGCCTCGTCTCCTTTGCGCTGGCGGCACTGGCCGCGCCGGCCGCTACCGGCCCTGACCGTCTCGATCGCCTGATTGTGGCCGAACTGCCCGAACTGTCGCGGACCCAGGTGCAGCGGCTGATCGAGGACGGCTTTGTCACCGTTGACACGATTGTTATCACCAAGCCAGCCCTGCGTGTGGTCGGCCCGGCCCAGGTGCAGGTGCGCATTCCCCCGGCCGCGCCCAGCAGCCACCTGGCCGAAGACATCGCCCTCGACATCATTTTTGAGAACAGCGACCTGCTGGTCATCAACAAGCCGGCCGGCATGGTGGTGCATCCGGCCGCCGGCCACAACAGCGGCACGCTGGTGAACGCCGTGCTGGGCCACGACCCCGACCTGGAAGGCGTGGGCGACGAGCAGCGCCCCGGCATCGTGCACCGGCTCGACAAAGACACCTCCGGCCTGATCCTCGTTGCTAAGAACGATCTGGCTCACCGCGAGCTGCAGCGCCAGTTCAAGGAGCGCGAGGTGGTCAAGACCTACCTGGCGCTGCTCGACGGCCGCCTGCCGACCGACACCGGCCGCATTGAGGCCGCCATTGGCCGCGACATTCGCAACCGCAAGCAGATGGCGATTGTGTCGGCGGCGCATGGCCGGGAGGCCACCACGGAATACAAAGTGGTGGAGCAGTTCCAAGCCCACACGCTGGTGGAAGCCCACCCGCTTACCGGCCGCACCCACCAACTGCGGCTGCACTTTGCCTACCTGCGCTGCCCCATCGCCGGCGACACGATCTACGGCCGCCGCACCTCCACAGTGCAGCTGCGCCGCCACTTCTTGCACGCTGCCCGGTTGAGCTTCACGCTGCCCGGCAGTGGCGAAGCGGTGAGCTTTGAAGCGCCGCTGCCGCCCGAGCTCCAGCGCGTGCTGCGCACCCTCGCCGACAAGTTCGTGCCCCCCACCGACTAGCCCGCCCGTCCGGGCGTATAATGCCGGCAGGATCGCCGCCCTGATGGCCGTTACGCCGCCTGCTACTGCCCCTTCCGTCACGACCGCCGGCAACCGCGCCCGCGCCTGGGCCACCACGACCCTGTGGGCCGGGCTGCTGTGGGTGGTGCTGGCCATGGCCCCCATCCCCGGCACCACGTTCATCGGCATACC
>JAYUUW010000612.1:0-6952 GCA_043754665.1 Anaerolineales bacterium
CGTAGTCTGGGGCCAGCGCTTGCAGCACGGCCGTCATCGTCGGCGGGTCGGCCACGTAGTGCGGATCGGACAGCAGGAAGGCCAATTGAATCGAGCGCGCCTCGCGGCCGGGCAGCGCCAGCCAATAGGGCTCGGCCAGCAGCACGCGCGCCCCCGGCGGGATGGCCGCGCTGAGCTGCGCGCTCAGTGTGGCGTAGGGCGTGGTCGCCCGCGCCGCCTGCCAGCTTTGGGCCACGCCATACACGCCCTCGGCGGCCGTGAGCGCCAGCACCACCGTCAGTGCGGCGCGCACCAGGCCCGGCCGCCAGCGTGTCTGCCGCCAGACCAGCAGCACTGCATAGGCCAGTTGCAGCGCCAGAAACGGCAGCACCAACAGCACATAGTAGTAGCGCTTGTAGTGGATGAGCAGCGCCAGCAGCGCCGCCAGCACCGGCCATGCGGCCAGCAAGTAAAAGTCGGCAGCACGGCGGGTGTGCCGCACCTGCTGCCACAGCGCTACGAGCGCCGCGCCCACGCCCGCCGCCAGCAGGTAGATGCCCAGGCGGGGCCACAGCACCGGGTGGCGAAAGCTGCCGCCGATCCAGGCCAGGTAGCGCCACGGCTCGCGGTAGAGGTTGTCTAGGAAGAAGGCCGGGCGCAGCAGGTCGCCCAGGCTGCCGTGCTTGGCCATCTGGCCCTGGTAGGCGCTGAAGTCGCCCAGCACATAGGCCGCCCACGGCAGCAGCGCCAGCCCAAACCCAGCCGCCATGAGGTAGAGCGGCGGCCGGCGCAGCGCCTGCCCGCCTTCGGTCCACAGCACTACCAGCGCCAGCACCACCAGGATGAACGCGCCGTATACATGCGTGAGCGTCGCCACGCCGGCCAATACCCCAGTGAGCGCGTAGCCGATGTTCGAGCGGCCGCCGTGCGCCCAGAAAAACGTGAGCGAGGCCAGGAGCACCCAGGCCGGCACCCAAATGTCGAAGCGCACCACACGCGCCAGATCGAGCAGCGGCACGCCGCTGCTGTTGAGTTCAATGCCGATCCGGTCCACCTCGCCGGGCACCGGCACGGCCAGCCGGAGCAGTACCAGCGCCGCCGCCGCCAGCAAGCCCAGCGGCGCGCTGTGCAGGCGGCGGCCCAGGGCAAAGGTCAGCAGCAGCGCCGCCAGCCCGCCCAGCACGGAGACGATCCGCGCCTGCCAGAGGCCGAGGCCCAGCAGCTTGAAGGCCAGCGCCACTTGCAGCGGGTAGAGCGGCATGTATTCGTAGTAGCGCGCTTCGGCGTGATAGAAGCCGGTGAGCAGATCGTTGCCATAGGTGCCGGTGGCGGCCAGCTTGGCGGCGGGCGTGATGATGCGCATCTGCGCCCACTCCATCACCGGGAAGTCGGCCAGGTACGGCAAGGTGGCGGCGAGGTACCAGGCCACTAGCGCCAGCAGCAGCAGCGCGACGGCGTGCCGCCGCAGCCCGCCCGCCCATGCGGCGCGAGGCCTCATGCCGAGCGCTCCGGCGTCATGGCGCGCAGCAGCCAGCCGGCCAGCAGCCAGCCGCCATAGAGGCGCGGGTAGCCCAGCAGCGCGTGCCAGCCCACATTGAGCCACGGGTCTTTATACGGCCACGGCCCGGCCAGCAGCAGGAAGGCGAGGCCCAGCCACACAGTCGACCACCAGCGCCCTGCCCCGGCAACGTGCTTGACGGCCACGGCCAGCGGCAGCACCAGCAGCGCGTAGTGATACTCCTCGGCGAACGGCAGGACGATCACGGCCAGCGTGACGGCCAGCGCCACCGCCAGGTCGAGCGCGGCCGTGCGCGCCCGCCACGCTAGTGCGCCCAGCGCCGCCGCGCTGACGACCAACGTGCAGGCCCGCGCCACCCAGGCGGGCAGCACCCACAGCGGCTGCGGGTTCCAGGTAGCATCCGGCCGGAAGAGGTGTTGAAAGAAGCTGGGCGTGGTCTGAAAGGCCAGCCCCGCCGCCCAGCCCGGCTCACCGGCGTGCTCCAGCAGCACGCTCACATAGCGCTGCCAGGTGGCCGCGCCCTGCACGCCCACGCTCAACGCGACCAGCAGCAGCGCCGCGCCTGCCGCCCAGGCCAGCGCGTGCCAGCGCCCGCGCGCGGCCAGCACCAGCCACAGCGGGCTGCCGCTGAGCTTGGCACCGGCGGCTACGCCCAGCGCCATACCCGCGCCGGCCGGGCGCTGCCACCCAACCAGCGTCAGTGTGAACAGCAACAGCAGCACCCCATACACATTGGCCAGGCGGAAGTTCTCATGCAGCGGCGCGTAGAGGAAGGGCAGCGTCAGCACCACCGCCCGCGCCCACAGCCGCCCCGGCCCAATGTGGCGCGCCAACAGCGCCAGCGTGACCAGCAGCGCGGCCAGGCTCAACCATAGCCACACGTGCCGGGCGAGGACAATTTCCAGCCACGCCAGCGGCAGCATGATGAGCGCGGTGCTGGGCGGGTTGGGCGCAAACACCTCGCCCACGCCGTTGGGCGTGCGGGCCTGCACCTCGGCCGCGAACCAGGCGTTGTCGTACACCTGCGGGGTCCAGCGGCCCTCCCACAGCAGGCGGGCCGACACGTAGTAGGTGGGAAAGCCGTGGCGAAAATTTTGCAGCGCCGGGATGAACGTGACCACGAGGAACCACACGCCCGCCAGCGCCGGCAGCGCATAGACTGCGCGGCGCACCACGGCGGAAGGCCCCACTATCGCAGACCGGTCCACGGGCAAGGCCACTCGACTACGCGGCCTAGAAGCCGCTCGTCTCGGGCCGCTGGTAGTGCAGCACCCGCTGCAGCGCGCTCAGCTCCAGCGGAAAGTGATAGAAGCGGCTCCAGTAGCGCCAGCCGCTGGCCGCGCGCAACAGCTGCCGCCGCGGGCCGGTGAGGCGCAGATCGGTGCTGGTGGGGTAATAGGCGTTGAGCACCCGCTCGAAGTTGCGAATGTGCCGCCGCACACGCTCGGGCAGCCAGGGCATGTGGGCGCTGTGGCGCTGGGCGAAGTCGAGCCAGTCATCGTTCACCCACTCATCCAGCGTCTCGGGGAAGCGGAAGCCCTGGGCCTGGGCCGTGTCATACAGGTCGCCAGCCAACGGCACGGGCGTGTAGTTATAGAGCACGATCTCGCTGGCCGGGTTCACCTGTTTCACCTGCCGCACGAACTCCAGCGTCTGGCGCACATCGGCTTCGGGGTCGGGCGGGCTGCCCAGCACAAACGAGAACTCCGGCACGATGCCGTAGCCGCGCATCTTGGCGGCGATGGCCAGCGTTTTGTCGGGCGTCATGGTGCCGCCCTTATCCATGCGCTGCAGCGTCGCCAGCGAGCCGGACTCGGCCCCCATGAACAGCATCTTCAAGCCGGAGGCGCGCATCAACTCCCAGGTGCGCTCAGAGAACTTCATGAGCGTGTCAATGCGGGCCTCGCCCCACCAGCCCAGCTTCAATCGCACAATGCGCTCGGCAATCTCGGCGGTGCGCGCCTCGTGGACGAAGAAGTTGTTGTCGTAGAACTCGACCCCGTTGACGTTCCAGCGCCGTACGTACTGCTCCAGCGCGCCCACCACCTGGTCGGCGGTCTGCGGCAGCCACTTGCCGTTGACCAGGTTGACCACCGCGCAGAAATTGCAGAAGAACGGGCAGCCATAAGAGGAGTGATAGCCGACGGTGCGCGAGCCGAGGTAGGTGCGGCGCACGTAACGCTCGACCGGCACGCGGTCGAAGTTGAAGGCCGGCAGGCGGGCCGGGTGCGGCAGCGGCGCGAGCGCGTTGCTCACCGGCGTGCCGTCGCTCGCGTGGTAGGCCAGGCCGGGGATGTCGGCGGGGAGCGGCAGCCCGGTGTTCAGGTAATCGAGTAGCTGCAAAAACACCTGCTCGCCATGCCCGCGCACGGCATAATCGACTAGCCCACCGCGCAGGCAGGCCTCCCAATGCTGGGTGGGGAAGTACCCGCCCCACACGATCAGCATATGCGGGTGGCGCTGCTTGAGCGCGCGGCATAGCGGCACCGCCTGGCGCAGTTGCGGGCCGGGCATCACGGTCAGCGCCAGCAGCGGGTGCGGGTCGGGGTCGGCGCGCAGGGCCGCGTCGAGCCGGGCCAGGGCGTCAGGCTCCAGGTTGCCGTCGATGATCTGATAGGCGTGGCGGCCCTCCAGCACCGCGCCCACCGCCAGCAGCGAGAACGGCAAAATCGGCTTGCGCCCGGCGGAAGACTGCGGGTTGAAAAAGGTGATCATGCCATCCCGTTCACTTGATAGATACTCAGCACTTCGTTGCCGAGGTCGCGCTGGGCCGCCACGGTGTAGACAAGGCCCTGCGCGGCCAGCGCCGCCAGCATGCCGGCCGCGTCGCCGTCGGTGGAGAGCACCAGCAGCGCCCGGCCGCCAGGGGCCAGCGCGGTGGGCAATCCGGCGGCGAACCGCTCGAACACGTCCACGCCGCGCCAGGCGTAGTCCAGCGCGTCTTGGGGCGCGCCGCGATAGAAGGGCGGGTTGAATAGAATCAGGTCAAACCGCTCACCGGCCACCGGGGCGAACAGGTCGCCGTGCCTCACATCCACCTGCCCCGCCAGCCGGTTAAGCAGCACATTGATCTGCGTGCAGCGCACGGCCTCGGCGTTGATGTCGACCGCCACCACCAGGTAGCCGGCCCGCGCCGCGAACACCGCGCCCACGCCCGAGCCGGTGCCCATATCCAGCGCGCGGCGGTCTGGCCCGGCGGCCGGGGCGAGGCGGGCGATGCTTTCAGCGAGGAACGGCCCGGTGCGAAACAGCACCGGGTTGAACACTTCCGGCAGCACCAGGAAATCGGCGTCGCCCACGCGCTCTAGCACCAGCCGCCGGTAGCGCCGGCTGAACAGTTGGTAGCGCAGCTTGAGGTACAGCCGGGTGAGCGGCCGGACGATGACAGGCGGCAGGCGCATGGGGCTAGCCTCAGCGCCGGGCGCGGCGCGTCACGCGCTCACACGGGCGGCGAGGGCGCGCAAGCGGCGTTCGGTGCGCAGCCAGCCCGCGAGATAGTAGGGCACCCGCGCCAGCGCCCGCAGCCGGTGGCCCAGCCCGGCGCGGCGGCCTTGCGGCGCGGGCCGGCGCAGCGCCTGCCGCAAGCGGAACTCGTGGTGCACGCGCCCATGCAGCACGCGATAGAACTCTTGCGAGAACGGCCCCTCGTACAGCAGCGCCAGGTCGCTCGAGTCGATCCAGTTTTGCTTCGCGCCCAATTGGTCGCGCACCCGGTCGTAGAAGCGCGTGCCCGGCAGCGGATACGACACCGAGATGCCGATGTCGTCCGGCAGGCATTCGCGCACCATCTTGAGGGTGAGTTGAATGTCGTCCCAGGTTTCGCCGGGGTAGCCAAACTGTAGGAAGAAGCCCACGCGAATGCCGGCGGCGCGCAGCCGGGCGGCGGCGGTGTACAGGTCGGCCACCTGGTCGCCCTTCTCCATCGCGTCGAGGATCTTTTGCGAGCCGCTCTCCGCGCCCAGCCACACCGTCTCGCAGCCGGCCGCCGCCAGCGCCGCCGCCACCGGCTCGGTCACCAAGTCGGCGCGCGTGAGGCACTTGAACGGCGTCACCGGGCCGGCCGCGCGCAGCAAGGTGCTGAAGCGCTCCAGCCAGCCGGGTTTGAGGCCCAAAATGTCGTCGGCAAACCAAATGTGGTCCGGCTGGAACTGGTCTTTGAGCCACTGCATTTCGGCCGCCACGTTCTCGGGCGAGCGCGAATTGTAGCGCTGGCCCCAGATCGGCTTGGCGCACCAGTTGCAGTGATAGGGGCAGCCGCGCGTGGTGACCATGTTCATCGAGTAATAGCCGTGGCGCTCGCGCCACAAGCGCCGGTAGCGGTCCACGTCGACCAAGTCCCAGGCGGGGAACGGCAGCGCATCCAGGTCGCGCAGGTCGGGCCGGCGCGCCGTGCGGCCGTTGGCCCACGCCAACCCGAGGATGCTTTCCAGCGGGAGCGCGCTGCGCCCTTCCAGATGATCCAGCAACTCGCCCAGCGTCGCTTCGCCCTCACCCAGCAGCACATAGTCCGCGCCGGCGGCGAAGTAGGTGGGCGCATGGTCGGTGGCATCGGCCCCGCACAGGATCACCACGCAGCCGCGCGCCTTGGCCATCGCAATCATCGCCAGCGCGGCGGTGCGCATGCGCAGCAGGCACATCTTGCTCAAATAGTTGAAGTTGTCTTCAAACAAGATGGCATAGCGCGGCTGGTGGTGGTCGAGCGCCGCCGCCCAGTCATCCTCGCTCTCAGCTAGCATGGCATCGAACAGGCCCACGTCGTAGCCGCGCGCCCGCAGATAGGCGGCGGCATAGAGCGTGCCCAGCGGCGGGTACGGCTGCGCGGCCGCCCACAGTTTGGGGTCGAAGCGCAGGTAGTATGACTGGCCGAAGAGGATGGGCGTCACGAGGGCTGCTGCTCCCGATAACGCGCCAGCCGCTCCTCAAAGCGCTGCAAGATGGGCCGGCCGTGATCTTTGAAGTGGCCCTTCACATGCTCGGCATCGAGCTCGGCGGCGGCGTGGGCCTGGCGCGAGGCGGGCGCAAAGCGGGCCAACTTGCGGCGGCGCTCCCAGGCCTCGAGCGCGTCGCCCAGCCGCCCGCCCAGCAGCCATTCGAGCGCGCGCTGCGCGTGGCGCACCCAGCCGCGCGGGGCGTGGTCGGGCTCGGCCCGCAGCGGGTGGGCGGCCTGCGGCAGGTAGTCGGCCGCCCAGCGGTTGGCGGCGCGCAGGTCGGCATACACGCCCTGCCCCACCAGCGGCACCATCTGCACCAGATCGTGCGCCACAAACAGGTCGCGGCGCTTCTGGGCCAGCGCGGTATGGGCCAGCACATAGTTGGGGCACAGCCCCACGCGCCACAGCCGCGCCAGCCGCACCACCAGTACCGCCAGCGCCCGCGCCAGCCACACCCGCCCCGGCGCAGTGACGATCAGGTAATCAATGTCATCCCCCGCGGGCGCGTTATCCACCGCCAGCG
>JAYUUW010000613.1:0-2371 GCA_043754665.1 Anaerolineales bacterium
CCGGCCGAGTTGTGGTGGGCGCAGCCGGCCTCGCCCGATGTGCGCCGCCTGCTGCAAACGCTGGGCGATGTGTCGAACTACAGCGTGGGCAACACCACCGACATTGAGGTGACCGTGCAGGCCGCCGACGATGGCCTGCTGGCCTGGGCGCTGCGCGACTATCCGCACGCCACCTTCGTCGACCGGCTCGACCCGGTCATCACCAGCCCGATTGTCATCGCGCCGCTGGATACCACCAACAACCCCACGCTCGGCTCGGCCTATGTGGGCCAGGGCTTCGACCTGCGCGCCACCTGGACCGCCGACCTCAGCCGCCCCGAGTGGGTAACCTGGCTGGCCTTCCGCGCCGCGCCCACGCAGATCAACGAGCCCGTCGTGCTCTGGGTGCGCCAGGACGTGCAGCAGCTCCAAACCCCCGGCACCGGTAACTAAGGCGCTGTCCGAATGAACTCATGCTGTCACCCGGTCGTCGGTCGCCACGCAGCCTCGCGTAGGGGCGTACTAATGTACGCCCGCGCTCGCTACCAACAAGACGCCGTCCATGCACCTGCATCTCGTTCTTCACAAATGGTATAAGACGCCCTATATGTCCATGCCTCCCTCGATGATCGCGATTGACGGCCCGGTGGCCTCCGGCAAGACCGTGATTGGCAAACGCCTGGCCGACCAACTGGGCTATCTGTTCTTCGACACCGGCGTCATGTACCGCGCCGTCACCTACCTGGCGCTGCGCTACCTCGGCAGCGCCCACGACCCGGCGGCGGTCTCGGCCCTGGCCGCCCGCGCCGATATCGACGTGCGCCCGCCCACCGTGGCCGACGGCCGCGACAGCACCGTGGTGGCCGTCGTCGCCGCCGCCGATGGCGTGACGCCGGTGGAGGAAGACATCACCTGGGCCATTCGCGGCAGTGAGGTGGAAGGCAGCGTGTCGCTGGTGGCTGCCCTCGGCCCGGTGCGCAAGATCCTCACTGAGCAAATGCGGCGCGTGGGCCTGCGCGGGCGCGTGGTCATGGTCGGCCGCGATGTCGGCACTGTCATCCTGCCCGAGGCCGACCTCAAGATTTTCCTAACCGCCTCGGTCGAAACACGCGCCCAGCGCCGCTATGAAGAAGTGCTGGCGCGCGGCGAAGATCGCAACCACGCTGACATTCTCGCCAACCTGCGCGAGCGCGACCGCATCGACTCGTCCCGCGCCATCGCTCCGCTGCGCGCCGCCGCCGACGCGGTGACGCTCGACAGCAGTGACCTCACCGTCGACGAAGTCCTGGCCGAGATCGGCGCTCTGGTGGCCGCGCGCTAGGTTAACGCGCCTGGCGCCGCTTAGCCTGCTATGGGCGCTGCCCTCCGACCTCCGACTTCTGACCTCCGACCTCCCCCCCACGCCGGCCTCGCCCGCCTCCTGGCCCGCCTGCTCCTGCGCGTCACCGTGCGCGGCGTCGAGCACGTGCCGCCCACCGGCCCGCTGCTGGTCACCATGAACCACCTCGGCGGTGTAGACCCGTTCCTGTGCATCGCCTACCTGCCGCGCCCGCTCGTCATCGCCGGCAAGCGCGAAATTCTAAGCTGGCCGGTGCTGGGCGTCATCGCCCGCGCCTACGGCATGGTGCCGCTGCGGCGCGGCGAGCCCGACCGCGCTACGCTCAAGCTGCTGCTGGCGCGGCTGGCCGGCGGCGAGGCCCTGCTCATCGCCCCCGAAGGCCGGGAGAGCCGCACCGGCGCGCTGGAGGCGGGCAAGACCGGTCCAGCCTTCCTGGCCCAGCACGCGGGCGCACTGATCTTGCCCGTCGCCCTCACCGGCACGGCCTGGGCCGCCGTGCTGCCCGCCTGGCAGCGTCTGCGCCGCCCGGCCGTCACGCTCACCGTCGGCCCCGCCTACCACCTGCCGCCCGGCCTGCCTCGCCGCGCCGCCGCCGCTGAGGTCATGCGCCGCCTGGCCGCGCTGCTGCCGCCCGATTATCAGGGCGTATATGCGGCGGCAATTGCGCCCTTACCACCTCCTGGCTTGTAGTAAGATAGGCCCCATGGCCAACGACGAGATGACCACCTCCCTGGCTGAGCGCCGCGCCGCCGAGCGCCGCACCGGCTACGACCACGCCCAACACCAGCCCATGCGCCGTTTTCTGCGCTGGGCCGTCACCAACATCGGCTGGCGCTTCCTCACCCGCATCGACCACAGCCGCATCAGCGGCCTCGAAAACCTGCCCCCCACCGGCCCGGTGATCCTCATGATCAACCACATCGCCTTCATCGACCCGATTGTGGTGCTGGGCAACCTGCCGCGCAACGTGGTGCCGCTGGCCAAAGTCGAGGTCTACAAGATTCCGGTCCTCGGCATCTTCCCCTACCTGTGGAACGTCATCCCCGTCCACCG
>JAYUUW010000614.1:0-8808 GCA_043754665.1 Anaerolineales bacterium
TGGGCGTGCTGGCGGCCAGGTGCAGCGCGGCGGCGGTCGGCTAAGGCGGCGGCGGCCACGCGGCGCGCCCGGTCCGCGTTGGGCGGGGTAGGAGCCCGCGGCGATGCGGGGGCGCGGGGCGGCTGGGGCTTCTCGACCTCGATGACGACCGGCTCGCCATTGCGCATCTTGAGCACAAAGCGGCGGGCCGGGCCGGCCGGGGAAGACGGAGAGGCCAGGCCGGAGTAGTCGACGTGGATGATGTGGGCGTCATCGTCGTCGGTCAGGTCGGCGACGGAGCGCTCGATGGTCGAGTCGCAGAAGCGGCAGCGGATGCTGGCCTGCCCGGGCGGGAAGTCGAGCGGCGCGCCGCAGTTGGGGCAGTTGAGCGAGCGCGGGTCGGTGGCATCAGTCATCGGGGCATCCTCGGGGCGGGCAGCCGGCCGGGCCTAGCTGGTGCGCGCCTGGCGCTTGTGCCAGTCGGCGGTGAACAGGTTGAAGTGAATGGACTGCTGCGGGTTGGCGCGAATGACGTCCTCGTTCAGCTTCACGCCCAGGCCGGGGCCGGCCGGCAGCGGGAAGTAGCCATCCACAATCTCCGGCACGCCGGGGGCGCTCTGCTTCACGTAGGCCTCGGCAAAGTCGTTGAAGTGCTCTTGGATCTTGAAGTTGGGCGTGCTGGCGGCCAGGTGCAGCGCGGCGGCGGTGGACACCGGCCCGCCCACGTTGTGCGGCGCGACCAGCACATAGTAGGCCTCGGCCCAGCCAGCCAGCTTCTTGGTGTTCATCAGCCCGCCGAAGTGGGTGATGTCGGGCTGGATGATGTCGGCGGCTTGCAGCTCGAACAGCTCGCGGTACTCGTGCATGGTGTGCAGACGCTCGCCGGTGGCCACTGGCACGCCCAGCGGCGCGATGGCGGTGCTGACGCGCTTGAGGGCGGCCAGGTTCTCCGGCGGCACCGGCTCCTCGTACCAACTAGGCTTGAACGGCGCTAGCTCGCGGGCGATCTCGATGGCGGTGGGCGGGTTGAAGCGGCCGTGCATCTCGATGAGCAGCTCGATGTCTGGCCCGACGGCCGCGCGCACTGCCTCGACCAGGCTGATGGACTTGAGCTTCTCCTCGCGCTCCAGCTCGTACAGCCCGCCGCCGAATGGGTCGAACTTGAGGGCGCGGTAGCCCTTGGCCACGGCGCGCAGGGCGGCGGCGGCGAACTCGTCGGGCGTGCGCTCGACGGTGTACCAGCCATTGGCGTAGGCTTTGATGCGGTCGCGCACCGCGCCGCCCAGCAGGCGGTAGACTGGCTGGCCGAGCGCCTGGCCCATGATGTCCCAGCAGGCAACCTCGATGAGGGCCATGCCGGTCATGGTGATCTCGCCGGCGCGGGCGAAGTCTTCACGGAACATGCGGCTGACCAGGCGCTCAACGTTAAAGGGGTCTTCGCCCAGCACGTAGCGCGGCACGGCTTCGTTCAAATAGCCCAGCACGCCGTCGGTGCGGTTGACGGCGCGGGCCTCGCCGACGCCGACCAGGCCGTCATCGGTTTCGACCTTGACGAAGGTGAGGTTGCGCCAGGCGGTGCCCATGACCATGGGGGTTACGCGAGCGATTTTCATCGGTGAGTCTGCCTCAGAGCTAGGTGGATGTTAGGAGCGGCCGAAAGGATACCACGAACGGCCGTGACAGGCGCGGGAACAGGCCGGGCGGGTGTATCCGGCGATGTTGGCCGACTTTGGCCCCGGCGAATGAATTCGCGGCTACATAAAGCGAAGCCCGCCTGCGCGGGCTGGGAGCGCAGCGCCGTAAAAAGCGCTGCGACCAAAAATCCCGGATGCACCCGGCCGGGCCAGGGGTATGAAGGGTATGAAGGGGGACTCGGGGACTCAAAGCAGCCAGCGGAGTGGGGAAAGTCAGGAGGTCGAGCGGCCCCAGGGTCCCAAGCGAAATCCGCTGCTCTAATCTCTCACAACCTGCCAGCCTCCGCTGATCAGTTTCACCGTACCCGAGCCGCCTCCATCCACCGTGCAGGCCAGCCGCGCGTCGGCGTGCCTGGCTGCGGCTTCCACCTGCTCCCAGGTGATGGACTTCAACGGCACTTTGATCCGCTTGATCCAGGCCTCTTCCGGGCCGTCGACCGAGCGCAGGCTCAAATATAGGAAACGGTCTTGCGGTGTGCCATGCGTGCAGGCTCCCGAAAAGTTTGGCGGACCACTGGCCGCCGCTGGTTTAGCCTGTACCTGGCAGCGAAATACCGCTGAACCGTCAGCCTGCTGCGCTAGGGGAAGCAGCCGCCGGTTTTTGTCCTGAAGCCCAAAGGCCCCTGGCTGCGCGGGCGGACGCAGGCAGGTAATCTCAAGCGTCACCTGAAGTTCAGTTTGATCCGTCACGTGCCTCTCCTTGCTAACGTCTCGACCCGCACCTTTACCCTCACCCTGCCCGCCCTACCCCGCCTCGGTGCAGTAGCGGCGCACCACATCGTAGAGCACGCGGACGCCCCAGCCCAGGCCGGCGATGGGGGCGCGCTCGTCGTGGGCGTGGAACATTTCCATCAGGCGCATGTCGGGCGGGAGCTGCATGGGCGCGAAGCCGTAGGTGGGCACGCCGATCGGGGCCAGGTACTTGGCGTCCGTCGCGGCGGCCATGACGTAGGGCACCACCAGCGCGCCGGGGTCGTGCGCCTGGATGCCGGCGACCATCAGGTCGAACAGCGGCGTGTCGGTCGAAACCTCCAGCGGCGGCGTCTCCAGCAGCACCTCATACGACAAGTGCTCACCCAAAATCGGGCGCAGCTCGGCCAGGAAGCGCTCAGTGTCGAAGCCGGGCAGCGTGCGGCCGTCAATGGTGGCCTCGGCCGTGCTGGGGATGACGTTGGTCTTGTAGCCCGCCGCCAGGCCCGTGGGCGTGGCTGTGTTGTGCAGCATGGCGTAGAGGAAGGGCTGGAGGCTGTGGCCCAGCAGCGGCCCGGCGAAGGCGCGGGCGGCCCCGGCGGGCGTGCGCAATTGCTGAAATACCGGCCCCAGCGGCGTGTGCTGCGCGGCCACGGCGGCGGCGTCGAGGAAGGTGGCGGTGGCCGCCGGCAGGTGGTAGGGCAGGCCCCCGGCCAGCAGGCCATTGACCGCCCGCACCAGATGGGCCACGGCGTTGTCGTCGTGCGGCAGCGAGCCGTGGCCGGGGCGGCCCTGGCTGCGCACCTTGAGCCAGCACGCGCCCTTCTCGGCCACCTGGATCAGGTAGACCGACTGACCGCCCAGGTCCATGTTGTAGCCGCCCACCTCGCTCAGGCCAAACTCGGCGCGCAGCAGGTCGGGGTGGTGCTTCACCAGCCAGGCCACGCCAAAGCCCTGCTTGCCGGCCACCTCTTCGTCGGCGGTGGCGGCAAAGATCACATCGCGCTTTAGTTCGACGCCCTGGCGCTTGAGTAGCAGCATGACCATCAACTGCTCAGCCACGGTGTCTTTCATGTCGGCCGCGCCCCGGCCCCACACATAGCCGTCGGCAATCTCGGCGGCGTAGGGCGGGTGCGACCACTGCGTGGCCTCGGCCGGCACCACATCGGTGTGGCTGTAGATCAACAGCGGCGGCGCGGCCCCGGTGCCCTTGAGCCGCACAATCATATTCCCGCGCGCGGGCGTGGCGCCGAGCACCAGCGGATCGAAGCCCTCGGCGCGCAGCACGCCGGCCAGGTAGTCGGCGGCAAGGGTTTCGTTTCCGGGCGGGTTGGTGGTGTCGAGCCGGATGAGCGCTTGCAGGTGGCGCACGGTCTCAGCGGTGACAGCGTCCCAGTTGATGTCAGGCATGAGGTGAGCGGCTGGGCCGCCTAGCGCACTTCCACGATCAGTTCGATCTCGGCCGCGAAGTTGTAGGGCAGGGTCACGCCGATGGCGCTGCGGGCGTGGCGGCCGGCCTCGCCAAACACGGCCAGCAGCAAATCGCTGCACCCGTGAATGACATCGGGCGTCTGGTTGAAGCCGGGGGCCACGTTGACCAGGCCGAGCACCTTGACCACCTGCACCACCGGGTCGAGGCCGCCGGCCAGCGCCTTGACGGCCGCCAGCGCGCTGAGAGTGGCCAGGCGCGCGGCGGCGTAGCCTTGCTCCACGCTCAGGTCGCCGCCCACCTGCCCCTTAATCTCCTCACCCCCAAAAGACGAGACCGCGCCGGCCGTGTAGATCAAGTTGCCGGTGCGCACGGCGCGCATGAACCGGCCGCTGGCGAGATCGACCGGCGGCCGGCTGTAGCCCAGCGCTTGCAGTTTGGCTTCGTAGTCGTTGGTCATGTGAGCCTTCGCGTGGTTAGGCGGCGGGCGGCACGTCGCCTTGGGTCCATGTGCCGTCGAGGTAGCGCCACAGGCGGCCGGTGGGGTTGGCATCGCGCAGCTCGGGCGGCAGGCGGTCGGCGCGCACATTGTCGAAGCATTGCAGCGCGGCGAAGCGCAGCATGGAGGCGGGCAGGCCCACGGCCGTGAAGCCGGGGTGGCCGCTGGAGGGATACGGCCCGCCGTGCATCATGGCCGGGCTGACCGCTACGCCGGTGGGCATCTTGTTGTTCAGCAGGCGGCCGACCTTGCGGCGCAGCACGGGCGCGAGGGCGGCATAGAGCGCGTCGTCGTCCACGCCGGTGTGGGTGTAGAAGCCGCCGGTCAGGCTGCCCTCCAGCGTTTCGGCAATGGCGGCCAACTGCGCGCCGTCGCGGGCGAGCACCATGAGGGCCGAGGGGCCAAAGGCTTCGTGCTGCAAGGCCAGCGGGTCGGCTAAAAAGGCGTCGCCGCTGACGCGCAAGAGGGTGTTGGCAAAGCTGCTGGCCGGGCCATCCACCGGCGCGCCGCCGATGAGCACTTCCGCGCCGTGAGCGGCCAGCGTGGCGACGGCCTGCGTCAACTGCGCGGGCGCGCCGGCGCTGAGCAGCACACCGGGCTTGGCGGCGGCGAAGCGCTCGGTCACGGCCGCCACAAAGGCGCGGCTGTTGGCGTCGTCCACCATAAGCACCAGGCCGGGGTTGGTGCAGAACTGGCCCGCGCCCATGAGCACTGAGCCCAGGTATTCATCCACCAGCGCGGGGCCGCGCTCGGCCAGCGCGCCCGGCAGAATAAAGGTCGGGTTGACGCTGGAGAGTTCCAGATAAATGGGCTTGCCGGCCGCATCGGCGGCGGCTTTGAGGCGCAGGCCGACGCCCCGGCTGCCGGTGAAAGCCGTCGCGCCCAGCAGCGGGTGGGCCACCAGGCGCAGACCGTCCTCCGGCGCGAGGTGGTAGATGAGCTGCACGAAGGCGGCGGGCAGGCCGCTGGCTTGCAGCGCGGCCAACGCCGCCTCGGCCAGCACGCGGGTGGTGCCGAAGTGGCCGGGGTGGGCCTTGGCAATGACGGGATGCCCGGTGGCAATGGCCGCCGCGAAATCGCCGCCGGAGATGGCGTTGAAGGCAAACGGAAAGTTGTTAGGACCGATGGCGAACACCGGGCCGTCGAGCGGCGCGTAGAACGAGCGGATGTTCAGGCGCGTGTCGAGCGTGGCGTGCCGCCACGTGCCGGCGCGGGCGGCGGCGGCGGCCTGACGCAACTGCGCCACGGTGCGCGGGAACTCCACGGCCTTGAGGCGCGGCTCACGCGGCAGGGCGGTTTCGGTGTGGGCCAGTTCTACCAGCGCCTCTACTCGCGCTTCGAGTTCGAGCGCGTAATGGTCGAGGAACCCGGCCACGGCTTCAGCAGAATCGGGTCGGGCCAGCAGTTCGGCCTGGGCGGCGCGGGCGGCGTGCAGGGCGGCTTCGAGCGCGGCCCAGTCGGAGACCGGGTAGGTATCGGGCAGCGGCTGGCCGGTGGCAGGATTGATGGAGGTGAGGGCGGGCGCACCGGCGGGGGCGGCGCGCCACGCGCCGGCGATGAGCGGGGCGTGGAGAGTCATGGCAAGGTCCTTAACGAACGCGGCCGGCGCGAGGCCGCCGCGCGGTGGGTAACCGTCAGTGAGTCAATTTTAGCGCAGATGCGGGCGCGGGATTGGTTGTGAACCGCCGCCCTACTCAGCGGCGGCGCGGCGGGTGAAGAGCAGGCCCGACCAGGTGGGGTCGATGGAGGCGATCTTGTAGTCCACGAGGCCTTGGGCCAGGCCGAGTTCGCGCACGCTGGTCTGGCTGAGGTCGCCGCTCTGGCCGGAGTTCTTCTTGGGCCAAATGATCCACAGGCGGCTGGCGGCCAGGCGTTCGGCCCGCAGCGCAATGCCGTCTTGCAGCTCGCGGCGCGAGCGCACAAACCACAGCGTCAACTCGCTCTCCTCGCCCATCTGCCGCCGCAGGGTCACGCCGGCCGGCAGCGGCTCGAGCGCGTCGGCGAAATCGGGCGGCGCATTGAGCAGCGCCACCACCGTGTTGGGCTTAATGCCCAGCTTGGTCGCGACCGACTTGCCGGCATAGCCTTCCAGACCGGACTCGGGCACCACCAACTGGCGCGCCGGGCGGGCCAGCGCGGCCGGCAGGTCGTCGCGCAAATGGGTCCAAGTGGTGTACACCGCGTCGGGCAGGGTCACGCGCACCACCATCACCTTCTCGGGCAGGCCGTCGACAAACAGCAGCGGGATGGGCCGCGTGACGGTGTTAATCCGCAGCGCAATGCCCACATCGCGCCCCTGCGCGGGCAGGCGGGAGAGGTCGATCAGCACGGCGCTGGGCAGCGCCTCGCGGATGGTGCGCAGCAGCGCCGGCCCGCCGCGGTTGTGATAGGTGGCGGCATAGCCCAACGCTTCCAGCTTGGCGACCCGCGCCTGAGCCTCCGGCGCGTCCCAATGAATCAGCACAATATGTTTGATGACAACCTCCAACTCAGTGGCCGCCGGCGGGCGGCCGGGCGTTCAGGCGAGCGGGGCGAGCGGGGCGGACGGCGGCTCATTGAGTCCGAGCCAATAGCGGCCCAAATGCCGCACCGCCTCCACGAACGCCTCAAGGTTCACCGGCTTGCGGATATACGAATTGGCTCCCAACTGGTAGCTGGTCAACAAGTCTTGTTCCTCCTGGGAGGACGTCAAGATGACGACCGGCAGCAACTGGGTGGCCGGCGCGGCCCGCAGCCGGCGCAGCACCGCCAGCCCCCCGATGCGGGGCAGATTGAGATCAAGCAAAATCAGCGCCGGGCGCAGCGGCGCGGCCCCGGCGTGCGCGCCCGTGGCGAACAGCAGGTCTAGCGCCGCCTCGCCATCGCGGGCGACCACCAGTTCGTTCAGGATCTGGTTCTTTTGCAGGGCGCGCCGGGCCAGTCGTTCGGCATCGGCGTCGTCTTCCACTAAGAGAATTACCTGGCTGCTCATGGCTTGCCCCCGTGCTACACGCCCGACCGGCACCGACTGATCTGCCGCGCCAACGCAACACCAGGCTCACCCATGCTTTCCGGGTCAGCCGCCGAGGGTTGGTCGATTGGCAAGTAGCGCTTCGTTAGTGGACGCCGCCGGACCCAGCACGGCGCCCGCGTGAGGATGACGGACGCCCAACCGCTGAACCTGGAGCAGTCAGACGCCGACGCCGCACAGTATAAGAGCGGCGCCAGCCGGGCGCAAGTTGGCGTGGCGGCCGGGTGCATCTCCGGATAGTGGCCGTTCTTGATTGGCCGCTACCTGGCGGTTAAAACCGCGGCAACATAAAGCAAAGCCCGCCGACGCGGGCTGGGGAAGGCTGCGATGCAATTACTGCTGCAGCCAATAATCCTGGATGCACCCTGGCCGGCGGCCCTCACATCAGCGGCTGCCACAGCGCCGAGGCCAGCAGGGCCAGCGCCGCCAGCAGCGCACCCACCGCTGCGAAGATCACCGTGATTTCGGCCGTGCGCGTCTCGGTAATGAAGGCCGTGGGCAAATTGCGGAACACGCTTTGCAGCTCGCCGGAACTGGCGGCGGTGTAATACGTGCCGCCGGTCAGCGCGGCCACCTGCCGCAGCGTGGTCTCATCAATACCGGTCGCGCCACTGGGGCTGGCTTCTTCGCCGGCGTCCTGTGGCTGGCCGTCGCAGGTGGCCGCCTCGCTGCCGTTGGGCGTGCCATAGCCGATGGTGTAAATACGGATGCCGCGCGCCACCGCCGCCTCGGCCGCCTCGAGCGGCGGCGCGCCCACTGTGGTCACGCCGTCGGTCAGCAGCACAATAATCACCGGCGGGTAGACCCCTTCCGGCAGCGGTTCGGGCGCGAGCACGGCGGCGGCCGGGTCGAGCAGCGCAATCGCCTCCACCGCCGCCGTAATGCCATCGCCGACGGCCGTGCCCCGACTGGTGATGAGGCTGCGCAGGGCCAACTCGACGTTGGCGTGGTTGGTGGTGGGCCGCTGGATAAGCTGCGCAAAGCCGGCAAAGGCCACCAGGCCGATGCGCGCGCCCGCCCCCTGGCTGTTGACGTAGGCCAACGCCGCCGACTGCGCCGCCGCCAGCCGCGTCGGCCGGATGTCGGTCGAGCACATGCTGCTCGAAATGTCGAGCGCCAGCAGGATGGTGGCCTCGCCAATCGGCTCTTCAATCACGCGCACCGGCCGGGCCAGCGCGCCGACCATGGCCGCCACGGCCAGCAGGAACAACACAAACGGCAGGTGCCGCCGCCAGGCCGAGCGCGGGCGGGCGGCCCGCACCAGCGCCAAACTGGAGAAGCGCACCGTGAACTGCCGGCGGCGGCGCAGCAGCCAGGCGTACAGCAGCCCGAGCAGCGGCAGCAGCGCCGCCAGCAGCAGAAAGCCCGGCGCCAGCCAATGGATCACCATGCGGCGCGGCCTCTCATGGCAAACGCCCGAACCACACCAGCGAGAAGCCCGCGCCCACCAGCATGGTGAGCAGCGCCGCCCCCACCCACCACGAGGTCACTTCGAGCTGCGTGGCCT
>JAYUUW010000615.1:0-3012 GCA_043754665.1 Anaerolineales bacterium
GCTGGAGTGGATCATCTACCCGCTGATCGTGCGCGGCATCGGCGTCATCTCGTCCATCATCGGCACCTACGTGGTGCGCGCCCCGGCTGAGGGCGGCGACGCCATGGCCGCCATCTTCCGCGGCTTCCTGTCGTCGGCCGCGATCTCGGCGGTGCTGTTCTTCATCGCCGGTTACCTGTACCTGAACACCCCGGAAATGACCGTGTGGGGCGGCTGGTGGCGCACGCCGCTGGCGGTGGGCGTGGGCGTGCTGCTGGCCATCATCATCGACCGGCTGACCGAATACTTCACCGGCACGCACGGTGCGCCGGTCAAAGAAATCAAGAAGGGCGCCGACACCGGCCCCGCCACCCTGATCCTGCAAGGGTTGTCGGCCGGCTACGAGTCGTCGGTGTGGTCGGTGGTCGTCATCGCGCTGACCATCGGCGCGTCGATCTTCATCTTCGGCACCATCCCCGGCGTCGCTGACAGCGAGAAGGTGACCTTCATTCTGTACGGCGTGGCCATGACCGGCATCGGCATGCTCACGCTCACAGGCAACAACGTTGCCATGGATAGCTTCGGCCCCATCGCCGACAACGCCAACGGCATCGGCGAAATGGCCTGGAGCGGCATGGACGATCCCGAAACCAAGAAGGCCCAGCAGATCATGTCTGACCTGGACGCGGTGGGCAACACCACCAAGGCCATCACCAAGGGCGTGGCCATCGGCTCGGCCGTCATCGCGGCCGTGGCGCTGTTTGGCTCGTTCCTGGTCGACGTCAGCCGTGCGCAAGCGTTGCAGGGCATCCCGCTTGACAAGCAGATCAGCGCCATCGGCATCCGCGTCGACATCCCGCAAATCTTCATCGGCATGCTCATCGGCGGCGCCCTGCCCTGGCTGTTCTCGTCCTTCGCCATTCAGGCCGTCAGCCGCGCCTCGGCCTTGATTGTGCTGGAGGCCCGCCGCCAGTTCCGCCTGGGCGTGCTCGAAGACAAGGTCAAGCCCGACTACCGGCAGGCCGTGTCCATCGCCACCACCGCCGCGCAGAAAGAACTCGTCGGCCTGGCGCTGTTGGGCATCCTCACCCCCATCGTGGTCGGCCTGCTGCTGCAGGTCGAGGCCTTGGGCGGCTTCCTGGCCGGCATCATCATCTCGGGCCAACTGCTGGCGGTGTTCATGAACAACGCCGGCGGCGCGTGGGATAACGCCAAGAAGCTCATCGAAGACGAGCCGCGCAACCCGGCCGGCAACACCGGCAAAGGCTCCGAGCGGCACAAGGCCAGTGTGGTGGGTGACACCGTGGGTGACCCCATGAAAGACACCGCCGGCCCGGCCCTCAACCCGATGATCAAGGTGGTCAACCTGGTCTCGGTGATCGTGGCCCCGATTGTGGTGCAGTACGCCAACGCCACCGGCACCACCCAGATCATCATCTGGGGCGTCATCGTCGTGCTGCTGGGCGTGCTGGCCTGGGCTATCATGCGCTCGAAGGCTCCGGCGCCCGAGCTGAAGGCTTAGGCCCGCGCCGCGTTCCGCTTAACCAACAAGCGCCTTGGGCTCCGGCTCAAGGCGCTTGTTTTCTTTTCAGGTAAACTGGCCCCATGTCGGTCGCCCTGCTCAGCTCGCCCACCTATCTGCTGCACGACTTTCCCGATCACCCGGAGAACGCCGAGCGCCTGCGCGCGCTCGAAGCCGCGCTGGACTCGCCCGCCCTGGCCCTGCGCGACTACCTGATCCCGCTCACGCCGCGCCCCGCCACGATGGATGAACTGACGCTGGCCCACCACCGCCTGTACATCACCGCGCTGCGCGACGCCATGGCGCAGGCCCCCGGCTATGTGGACAGCGCGCCGACATACATCGTGCCGCAGTCGTTCGACGTGGGCGCGCTGGCGGCCGGCGGCGCGATTCGGGCGACCGAAGCGGTGGTGAGCGGCGAGGCGCAGAGCGCGTTTGCGTTGGTGCGCCCGCCCGGCCATCACGCCGTGCCCGACGGCCCCATGGGCTTTTGCCTGTTCAACAACATCGCCATCGCGGCGCGTTACGCCCAGCGCTACCTGGGCGTGGGACGCGTGCTGATCGTAGACTTTGACGTGCACCACGGCAACGGCACGCAGGATGTGTTCTATGAAGACCCGTCGGTATTGTTCATCTCCTCGCACCAGGAGAACCTGTACCCCTACACCGGCCACGCCACTGAAACCGGCGCCGGCCCGGGCGAGGGCTATACCATTAACATCCCCCTGCCCGCCAACGCCGGGGACCGCGCCTTTGAGCGTGTGGCGGCCGAGATCATCACGCCCGCAGCCTCGCGCTTCCAACCCGATTTGGTGCTGGTCTCGGCCGGGTTCGACGCGCACTGGCTCGACCCACTGGCCGGCTTGCAGCTTACCCTGTCCGGCTACGCGCAGTTGACCACGAGCCTGCAAGCCCTCGCCCACGCGCACGCGCACGACCGGCTGGCGTTCGTGCTCGAAGGCGGCTACCACCTGGCTGCGCTCTCCGGCGGCGTGACCACCGTGCTGCGCACGCTGCTGGGCGAAACCCACCTGCCCGACCCGCTCGGCCGCGCCCCGCGCCCCGAGCCAGACGTGAGCGCCCACCTGGAACGCGTGCGCCGCCTGCACGGGCTGTGAGGGCGAGCAGCGTGCGCGAAACCGTCCACCGGCTTCGGGCTCATGCGGGCCTTTCATTCGTGCTCATTCGTGACCAAGGTTTTATTCGGGTTTGACCTAATTGCCAAATCCATCATTTCGTTGCATACTCCGGCCAACTAACCGGTAAACTTCCCAAACCAACATGTCAGATATCGCTCTCCGCACGTATGTCGAGCAGCTAGACACCCTGATCGAGCGCAAGCAAATCGATGAGGTCGTCGCGCACTGCCGCCACCTCCTGAGCTTCTACCCGAAGCATCTCGATACTTATCGGATGCTGGGTAAGGCGCTGCTGGAGAAGGGCCGCCACGGCGACGCCGCCGATATCTTCCAGCGGGTGCTGTCGGTCATGCCCGACGACTTCATCTCGCA
>JAYUUW010000616.1:0-2214 GCA_043754665.1 Anaerolineales bacterium
GGCCTGCTGCGCCGGGTGCCGGGGCTGGGCGGCGCGTTCGCCTATGTTGTTTCCACTTCCGATGCGGTCGAGTCGCCCCGCTGGGGCTGGCGCGACGAGGCTGGCCGCGATGTCGGCATCGCCGGCGAGATCGGCCGCCGTACCTTTATCTTCGACGACCCCACCGGAACTTAGCATGTCCGACTATCAAATCCTGCTGCTGCCCACCGCCAACTACTGGGCCTGGGTCGAAGCCGCCAAGCCCTATGCCATGCGCTTCGGCGTGCACCTCACCGGCGACCCCGATGCCGCCGCGCGCTACATGACGCCGCTGCAAACCATCACCATCGCCGGCGTGCCGGGCGGCTACCCGGCCCAGGGCGACATTCAGGCCTGGTTCCGCCAGAACTACCCGCGCCTGCGCCTGGACTACCTGGCCTGCGCCACGCCCGCCGATCTCAGCGCGGCCTTTCAGGCGCGGCTGACCGCCAACACGCGCTTCCTCACGCTCGGCGCCGGCTTTCGGCTGCGCTGGCCCACCGACTTCGCCCGCGTCAACCAGGGCTTTGGCGAGCACCCCGAGCTGTACCACCGCTGGGGGCTGCCCGGCCACGAGGGCGTCGACATCTTCGCCCCGCGCGACGCCAAGATTTACGCCTGCGCCGACGGCACCGTCTCGCGCGTCGACGCCTACAGCGGCAGCCCGAGTGACATGCCCTATGGCAACAGCGTCCGTCTGCGCCACGCCGACGGCTACGAAACGGTCTACGCCCATCTGCATCAGGTGCTGGTCACCGTCGGCCAAAGCGTTGCGGCCGGCGCGGTGATTGGCCTGGCGAACTCAACTGGCAACTCCTCCGGCGACCACCTGCACCTCACGCTCAAGAAGGCAGGCGCGACCGCCGCCGGCCTCACGACCTGCCCGCGCGACATCATCGACCCGACGCCCTTTTTGATTTGGCCGGGCGCTGATGACGGTTCCACGGCGCTCGTCACCTATCCCTGGCCCCCCGCCATGTGCCTGGTGGGCGTCCACGGTCGCGCCGACGGCCCGCTGCAAGACGCCGACTATGGCCCCATCAACCAGGCGCGGATCGAGGCCGTCAAGCTGCTCACCGCCGCCCAGCCGCAGAACGTGGACCGCCTGCGCGCCGACAACCCGCGCGTGTTCATCCTGGTGCGGCTGTTCGCCTCGTTCGACGGCCGGGTGGTGCGCGCCGACGAATTCGCCCAGTGGATGATTACCGACATGGCCCCGTTCTACGATCGCGGCCTGCGCTACTTTGAAGTGCACAACGAGCCCAACCTGCGCCCGGAGGGCTGGACCCAAAGCTGGGCCGACGGCAAGGCCTTCAGTGATTGGTTCATCGACGTGCGCCAGCGCCTCAAGCAGGTCTACCCCGAGGCGCTGCTCGGCTTCCCCGGCCTGTCGCCCGGCGACACCGTCCCCGGTCTGCGCCACAACGCGCTCGACTTCCTCACCGCCGCCGATACCGCCGCCCGCGCCGCCGACTGGATCGGCCTGCACTGCTATTGGGTCTCGGAGGCGGAGTTCAACTCAGCCGCCGGCGGGTTGGGCTATGTGGAGTACCGCCGCCGCTTCCCCGACAAGCTGCTGTTCATCACCGAGTTTAGCAACCCCACCCAAGGCACCGACAAGGCCACCAAGGGTCAGCAGTACGTCCGCTACTACCAGCACCTGCGCTCGGTGCCGGGCATCGGCGCGGCCTTCGCCTTCGTGCTCTCAGCCTCCTCCGGCTTCGACACTGAAACCTGGCGCACCGAAGGCGGCGCGGTCACCGAAATCCCCGGCCTGGTCGGCGCGCGGGCGGATGTGGCCAGCCCGCCGCCGCCCCCGCCACCACCCGATTAAACGCCAACGGCGGGGCCAGGCGCTTGATGCTGCGCCCAGCCCCGCCGCTGTAGGTTGTAGTGTCGCGCCCAGTTACTCGTTCGCCAATAGCTGTACGTCGGCGGCCATGCTCGTAAAGGTGTGGCCCTCGGCGTAGATCGTGACGGACTGGATGAGCGCGGCCGGCGAGCCTTGCGCTGCGAACACATCGAGCAGGTTCTCCGAGGTGTAGGGCTGCCATTTGCTCTGCGGCCATTGCTGGTGCACAAAGCGCACCGAGCATGACACACACACTGCCGGCGGCGCGCCTGCATCGAAGTTCCAGTAGAAGCCCTGCAGCCACTCACGCTCGCCGCCGCCCACGTCGATGTAGTTGATCTTGA
>JAYUUW010000617.1:0-2868 GCA_043754665.1 Anaerolineales bacterium
GTGCTTGTGCAGCGGGCGCAGCAGGGCGCGCTCCGGCTTCGACTTGGTGATTTCTTCGAACGAGGCGCTGGTCATGCCGCGGCGGCCAGGCGACGTTGGTTTGTAGATTTTGACGGCCATGGTTTAGCCCTTCACCCCTTCAAACGCATCGATGGTCTGATCGGCGCGCACGGTGACAATGGCCTTCTTGTATTCCTGGCCCCGGATGACGGTGCGGCGGCCGGTCTTGCCGCGGCGCCCGCGCTTGGCCGGCGCCACGATCACGGCCACCTTTACCACGTCCACGTCGAACAGTTCTTCGACCGCCGCCCGAATTTGAACCTTGGTGGCCTGCCGGGCTACCTCGAACACGTATTGATGCAGCTTCGCGCTCTGGTAGCGAGACTTTTCGGTCTCGATCGGCCGGCGGAGGACCTCATAAATCGTCGTCATGTTTGCCTCTCTTCCGGCGCCCTTAGCCCAGGTAACCCTGGATGACTTCCAGGGCGCCCAGCGGCAGCAGGACTTTATCGTAGCCCAGCAGGTCGCGAATATTGAGATAGCTGGCCCGCAGGTACTTGGCGGTATCCAGATTGCGCAGCGAGCGTTCCACGGCGTCGTTCTTGGCCGCCAGCAGCACCAGGGTGGTCTGGCCTTCGCCCGACAGGGCGGCCAGGGTCTGGGCCATGGTCTTGGTCTTCATCTCGTCGAAATTCAGCTCATCGATGACGATGATCTGGCCGTCACCGGCCTTGACCGACAGGGCGCTGCGCAGGGCGGCCCGGCGCATTTGCCGGGGCATGGCCTGGGTGTAGTCGCGCGGCTTGGGGGTGTGCACCTTACCGCCGCCCCGCCACTGCGGCGCGCGGGTCGAACCTTGGCGCGCGCGGCCGGTGCCCTTCTGCTTCCAGGGCTTCCGGCCGCCGCCGGAGACTTCGCCCCGGCTCTTGGTGTTGTGGGTGCCCAGGCGCGCATTCGCCATCTGGCGCTGATAGGCCTGGTGCATCAGATCAATGTTGATGGGCGCTTCGAAGATGTCGGCCGGCAACTCCACCGACTGCACCGTTTCGCCCTTGAGATTTTTCACATCGGCTTGCATGGCAATAGCTCCCAATCGTCCTCGAATTTACCGGTGGTGCTCTTTGATGATGACGACGGTGCCTTTGGCGCCGGGCACACTGCCGCGCACTGCCAAAATGTTGCGCTCGCCATCGACCAGCACCACGCGGATGTTCAGCGAGGTGACTCGGTCGCTGCCCATGTGGCCCGCCATGCGCTTGCCTTTGTAGACGCGGCCGGGGGTCGTGGTCTGGCCGCTGGAGCCGGGGGCGCGGGTGCGGTCCGAGGCGCCGTGGGTCTTGGGCTGGCGGTTGAAGTTGTGCCGCTTGATGGCGCCCTGGAAGCCCTTGCCTTTGCTGATGCCGACCACATCGACCATGTCGCCCACCGCAAACACATCGGCGGTGACGCGGTCGCCGGCCTTCAGCTCGGCGTTTTCGCCGCGGAACTCGCGCAGGTGGCGCAGAGGCGGCAGGTTGTTGGTCTTCAGGTGGCCGCGCTCGCCGGCCGCCAAACGGGCCGGTTTCACTTCGCCAAAGCCTAACTGCACCGAGGTGTAGCCTTCCTTCTCGGTGGTCCGCACTTGCGTGACAAAGCAAGGCCCAGCCTCAATGAGAGTCACCGGCGTTACTTTGCCGTCCTCAGCAATGAGCTGGGTCATGCCAACTTTCTTCCCAATCAGCCCTTTCATGGTATCGCATCTCCTTAGAGTGTCGCTTCAGGGGACTGTCTGGCTGGGCGTGCCAGCATCATCCCCGGCCTGGGTGGTTAGCAACGGCGGATCGCGGCGCTGAGTGTGTGTGGGCCGCGGGCCCGCCGGCTCGTTACCCGGCTTTGGTCGTACGCTTATGGGCCAACACAGTTGGCCCGCAATCAGCTAGTTGGTTAGAGCTTAATCTCGATATCGACGCCGGCCGGCAAATTGAGGCGGGTCAGCAAATCAATCGTCTTGCTATCAGGATCCACCACATCAATCAAGCGTTTGTGGGTGCGGATCTCGAAATGCTCTTGCGAGTCTTTGTCGATGAACGGGCTGCGGCGCACCGTGAACTTCTCGATGCGGGTGGGCAGCGGCACCGGCCCGACCACCTTGGCGCCCGTGCGCTCGGCGGTCTCGACAATGCGCTTGGCCGACTGGTCAAGCACGCGGTGGTCGTACGCCTTCAGACGGATGCGGATTTTTTGCTTAGCCATGATTACTCGTTGACCTTGGTAATGACGCCGGCGCCGACGGTCAGGCCGCCTTCGCGGATCGCGAACCGCTGCCCGGCTTCCAGCGCCACGCGCGTGATCAACTCGACCGACATGTTGACGTTGTCGCCCGGCATCACCATCTCCACCCCGGCCGGCAGCGCAATCGCCCCGGTCACATCCATCGTCCGGATGTAGAACTGCGGCCGGTAGCCCGGGAAGAAGGCCTTGTGCCGCCCGCCTTCTTCCTTCTTGAGCACGTACACTTCCGCTTCGAACTTGGTGTGCGGCTTGATCGAGCCCGGCTTGGCCAGCACCATGCCGCGCTCCACCTGCTCGCGCTCGATGCCGCGCAGCAGAATGCCGACGTTGTCGCCGGCTTCGCCCGCATCCAGCAGCTTGTGGAACATCTCCACGCCGGTGCAGACCGTGCTCATGCTCTCTTCGCGCAGCCCGATGATCTCCAGCGGCTCGCCGATCTTGATCGTGCCGCGGTCGATGCGGCCGGTCACCACCGTGCCGCGCCCCTTGATGGAGAACACATCTTCGATGGCCATCAGGAACGGCTTTTCCTTCTCGCGCACCGGCGTGGGGATGTACTCATCCACCACCTTCATCAGCGCCAGGATCGGCGCGTAC
>JAYUUW010000618.1:0-2212 GCA_043754665.1 Anaerolineales bacterium
TCGTGCCCGGCCACGCGCCCGCCGGTCAGCTCAATCGCCGTCTCGATCATCGACAGCACAAAGCCCTTCACGCCGTAGCCGAAGTAGTTCAGGTTGCGCATCTCCACTGTGTACAGTTGGTCGAGAATGGCCTCCGGGTTCACATAGCCCGCCAGCAGGTTCTTAAACTGCGTCTGCACATCCACATACAACTGCTCGGTGTGCCACAGCGTGTCGTCGGCGTCGAACGCAATCATGTCGAACATCGGTCGGCCCTCATGTCTCCGTTAGGGCGTCAGCGCCGTGTGCCGCTGCGCCACCACCGCCTGCCCAGCCGCGCCTTGCGCCCAGGCCAGCCAGCCGCGCGCCGCCCCGCTGGGCTCGCCCGCCGCCACGGCCACCACCAACACCTGCAGCACCACTGCTTCGCCGCCCGCGCCGGTCAGCGCCACCGGCTTGAGGGTCTCATCAAGTAGCGAGCCGATGACATAGCCCACGGCGTTCGGGTCTTCCGCCACCAGCGACCGCATCGCGTCCCAGGTGGGAGCCAGCACCGCGTTCGGCGTGATGCTGCCGCCCGCGCCGCCCCACAACTGCGCCGCCCACGCCCGCCCCGCGTCCGACTCGGGCGCGCGGGCCACCACGCGCACCTGGCCCAGCCCGGCCGCCCCCAGCGCGCTCCACTCGAGCACCGTGCCTGCAAACAGCGCCTGCGCCTGTTCCAGCGGCAGCGCGGCCAGCGGGTTGGCCGGGTGCACCACCACCGTCAGCGGCACATAGCCCAGCGGCGTGCCGAACAGCGCGGCCTCGGGCGTCACCGTCAGCGCCAGCTCGGCCTGCCCCGCCTGCAAACTGGCCGCCAGCGTGCCCGCCTCGGCCAATACCGGAGCCACCACCACCGCCGGATTGCTCGCCGCGTACGCCAGCGCCAAATCCAAGGCTAGCGGCTCAGTCAAATCCGTCGCCAGCACCCGCACCAAGGCCGGCGTCGGCGGCGGCGTGGCTGTAGGCGTCGCACAACCAGCAATACAAAGGAGTAAACTTATCGCCAAGCCTACCCCGGCAGCACGCCGTCTATTTGCACGACTGCCACATCCAACCGTGTTCTCCCCTAACCCCCTTCGTGCAATTCGTGTAATTCGTGGCAAAAGTTTTTCTGAAGTTCGTGGCAAATGGTTTTCCGCCCGTACCCGGCTACCGCACCGCCGCCCAGAGCAAGCACCCCGCCCCCACCACCGCGCAGTACACCGCAAAGCCATACAGCGACCCGCGCCCCAAGTAGCCCAGCAGCCAGCGGATCGTCAGAAAGCCGACCACGCCCGCCACCACCGCCGCCAGCCCAATCGGCAGCAAGTAGCTGCCAAAGTTCGGCACGTCCAGCAGGTCTTTGCCGGCCACCACGCCCGCCCCCAGCATCACCGGCACCGACATCAGAAAGCTAAAGCGCGCCGCCGCCGCCCGCGCCAGCCCACGCGCCCGCCCCGCCGCAATCGTCGCCCCCGAGCGCGACACGCCCGGCAGAATCGCCACCACCTGCGCCAGGCCGATCAGCAGGGCATCGAGCCAGCCAATGCCGGTCACCTCGCGCGTGCCGCGCCCCACCAGCTCCGCGCCCACCAGCAGCGCCGCCGTGACGATCAACTGCCACGCCGTCGCCGTCGCGCTGCTGTACGTGGCCTCGAAGAAGTCTTTGAACAGCAGCCCCAGCACCACCGCCGGGATGGTCGCCAGCACCACCAGCCAGCCCAGCCGCGCCTCAGGCGTGCCGAACGGCTTGCCCCGCGCCAGCCCGGTCAGCACGCCCACCGCGATGCCCCACAGGTCGTGCCAGAAGTACACGATCACCGCCGCCAGCGTGCCCAACTGCACCAGCACGTCGAACACAAACATCGCGTCGGCCGGGAACGTCCAGCCCAGCAGCCACGGCACCAGCACCAAATGCGCCGACGACGAGACCGGGATGAACTCAGTGAGGCCTTGCACGATACCGAGAATGATGGCTTGTAAGATGGTCATGGCGTGTGAAGGGGTCTAAAGGGAATAAAGAGTCACAAGGGATTGGGAAGCTGCGCTAGGGACTCAGGGGACTCGGGGGCAGGCAGCTCACAATGACTCGTTTAGGAGATACCGCCCCACCAGGCAGCAGGATACCATAGGTGACGCTCGGATTTGTGAACATGGCGCACTCCCTGCTTGTAGAAATTCTGGCCGCCCTTGAGTCCCCCGAGTCCCC
>JAYUUW010000619.1:0-2485 GCA_043754665.1 Anaerolineales bacterium
CCGCCGGACAGGCCATCACGGTGCGCAGCCTGCTGGCACTGGGCATTTCGGGCGGCCTCATCCCCTGCCCCACGGCGCTGCTGGTCATGCTGGGGGCCATCGCCCTCAACCGCGTGGCGTTTGGGCTGGTGCTCATCCTGGCCTTCAGCCTGGGGTTGGCCGGCGTGCTGGTCGCCACCGGTCTGGCGCTGGTCTATGCCGGGCGGCTGGCCGAGCGCTGGTCGGTCAACGACCGCGTCATCCGCTGGGTGGGCGCGGCCAGCGCCCTGGCCATGACCGCCATTGGCCTGGCCGCCACCGTCGCGGCGCTGCGGCAACTCGTGCTGTAGCGCGCACACAGGCGCGCGCCGCTTCCGGCGGCACCATGCGCACCGCCCAACTGCTGCGCGCCGCCACTCACTGAATCGATGGCGGCTAGCCGCGCCTGTCTGTACAAACCGCCCACCGCAACTGGTTTCTATTTGGATAGACTGCTCAGGGCGGCGGCCGATGGATGTGCTACATTGAAGGCGTAGTCCCGCGCGCAGCGCAGCGCGCCACAACCAGATAATCAGTTCCAGGCCGCGAAGCCTAACCGGTTGAGTAACTCAACCGGTTGGTTTGGCGGTTTTTGTTGTTGGCGGGCCGTCCCCGGCCAGCCCGAAAGGACACTGTATCGCTCTTACCCCAGCGTTCAACTAAACGCGCAGGCCCCCCTCACCGGGGTCGTGTGCCTAACTGCTGCTGTGCGCAGCGGGGTGGCCGCGTCCATCATTTATCGGCCCTCTGTGCCCCCGCCGACCGGAAAGGACACCGTTTCATGGATGCAGTTAATTCTGGCGATACCGCCTGGATTCTCATGGCCACCGCGCTGGTCCTGATGATGACCCCCGCCCTGGCCTTCTTCTACGGCGGCATGGTCCGCAAGAAGAACGTACTCTCCACCCTCAACCTCAGCTTCATCACTATCGGCCTGATCAGCCTGCAATGGATTCTCATTGGCTACACGCTGGCCTTCGGCGACAGCCAGGGCGGCCTGGTCGGCAGCCTGAATTTCCTAGGCCTGGCCGGCGTCGGCAGCGCGCCCAACGCCGACTACGCCGCCACCGTGCCGCACCTGGGCTTCGCCGCTTACCAGATGATGTTTGCCATCATTACCCCGGCGCTGATCACCGGCGCGTTTGTCGAGCGGGTGAAGTTCAAGACCTTCCTGGTCTTCACGCTGCTGTGGGCCACCCTGGTCTACGACCCGGTCGCCCACTGGGTGTGGGGCGTTGGGGGTATGCTGCGCACGCTGGGCGCGCTCGATTTCGCCGGCGGCACGGTGGTGCACATCACCGCCGGCTTCTCAGCGCTGGCCTTCGCCTGGGTGCTGGGACCGCGCAAGTGGTTCGGCAAATCGCCCATGGAGCCGGCCAACATCCCCTTCACCGTGCTGGGGGCCGGGCTGCTGTGGATGGGCTGGTTTTGCTTCAACGGCGGCAGCGCCCTGGCCGCTAACGGCCTGGCGGTCAACGCCGTGGTCACCACCAACACCGCCGCCGCGGCCTGCGCTGTGGTGTGGATGTTCCTGAGTTGGCGCGACAGCAAGCCGAGCGTGCTGGGCATCGTCACTGGCGCGGTGGTGGGGCTGGTCGCCATCACTCCGGCGGCCGGGTTCGTCACCCCGCTGGCCGCCATTGTCATTGGGGCCGTGGCCGCGCCCATCAGCTATTACGCCATGCGCTTCCGCGTGGCGCGCAAGCTCGATGAGTCGTTGGATGTGTGGGCCTGCCACGGCATGGGCGGGCTGTGGGGCGCGCTGGCGACCGGCCTCTTCGCCACCACCAGCGTGAATGCCGCCGGGGCCAACGGCCTGTTCTACGGCAACCCCACCCTGCTGCTCATCCAGGCCGCCGGCGCGGCCGTGGCGATCGTGTTTGCGGTCGGCATGACCATCCTGATTACCAAAGTGCTCCACCGCCTGATGGGGCTGCGCGTGACCGACAACGAAGAAGAAGTCGGGCTCGATATCAGCGAGCACGGCGAACGCGCCTACGTCTAGCGGCCGACGGTCCCTATCTCCTGGAGCCATCATGACTAAGAAAATCGAAGCCATCTTTCGCGAGGAGCGCCTCACCGCGGTCAAAGAGGCGCTCGCCAAAATCGGCATCGTGGGTCTGAACGTATTTGAAGTGCGCGGCCACGGCCGGCAGGGCGGCATTGTGCTGGCGGGCCGCAACGGCCCTTACAAGGTCGACCTGCTGCCGCGCATCCAGCTCAACATCATCCTGAGCGACCACAACGTCGAGCCGACCATTGCCGCCATCAGCGAGGCCGCCAAGACCGGCGAGATCGGCGACGGCCTGATCTTCATCTACCCCGTGGAAGCGGTCATCCGCATCCGCACCGGCGAACGGGCCGGCGCCGCCCTGCACTACGAGGGCGACATCGACAGCCGCGAGACGCCCCCCGCCGCCCCCGCCTAAACGACTAGGCTCTGCGCGGGGCGGCCGACTACGCTAGG
>JAYUUW010000620.1:0-2602 GCA_043754665.1 Anaerolineales bacterium
GGCCACCACGGCCAGCGCCAGAATGATGCCGATGGCCGACCCGACGGCCGAAAACCTGATCAAATTCCAGAGGCAGCCGCCCGCCGTGCGCCGCCGGCCGCGCTGGACATCGCCGGGGCGGCCATAGGTGGGCTGAGAGGGCAGCACGGGGGGCGTCCACTGCGCGGCGCGCTGCGGCCGGGCGGCGGCTGTGGCCCGAGGGCCGAAACGCAGGGCGCTAGGCTGCACACGGGTGCCGTAGGGGTCTTCCTCCGGCACCCGCGGCGGCACATGTGGCATGCCGTCGTGGTCGATGGGCGGCAGCGGCTTGGGCGTAGGCGGTTTAATGGGGCGCGCCACCGTCTCGGGCTGGAACCAGCCGCCAGTCATCTCGGGCGAGCCGGTGGGTTGGCGGTGGCGGTTAGCCAGCGGCGGCGGGGCGACCGGATCGGCGGCGGGGGGCCGGGCCGGCGTGGTTGGCAAGGGCTTCATCGGCCCAGTGTCGTCGAGCTTGGGATCGAGCTTGATGGTGACGTTCGGGTCGGCTGGCGGCTCGGCCAGCAATCCGGGCGCGGCTGACTCGGCCGGCGAGGTTGAGACGGCGGCTGTGGGTTTGGCCGGCTGCGTGTCGCGGGCGGCCTGCGTGGCCGGCCCCGGCGCGGTGTCGGCCGGAGGGTTGGGTTGAGCGGCGGCTAGCCGGCGCAGCTTATCGTTCGGCGACTCAGGGGGTTGAGAAGTCATGGGAGATAGTATAGCCCAGGGTTACGGGTACCCGCGCCCACCGCACCAAAGCACCATCGGCCTGGGGCGCGACCTGGCCGGCGGCTTCGAGCAAATCGAGATGACCCATTACTTCGGACAACGCTAAGAAGAAATCCATCGGCCGCGTCAGGCGCGGAAAGATCGGCTGCGTCAGTTGCCAGAGCGTCAACGGCCCGGCGTTTAGAGCATCGGCGAGGCGTTGGGCGCGGCGCTGGTGAAAGGCCTGGCGCTGGCGCACCAGGGCCGCCACCTCGGTCACCGGCGCACCGTGGCCGGGCAGGGCCACTACCGGGTCGAGCGCGGCCATGCGGCGCATATGGTGCAAATACTCCACCAGGCGGCGCGGGCGTGGCCCCACCAAAGCGGGTGGCGGCTCCAACACGGGGTTGGACGAGATATCACGAATGAGGTGGTCGTTCGCCAGCAGCGTGCGGCTGGCGGGCTCCCACAGACAAATGAGGCCGCCGGCGTGGCCGGGGGTGTGATAGACCTGCCACGGCGCGCCGCCGAGCGTCACGGTGTCGCCCTCGTCCAGCGTGGCGGTGGGCGGCACATTATCCATCCACCGGCAGGTCGTGTTGTTGGCGCTGCGCATGGCGGCCACGATGTCGTCTGGCACGCCGGCCTCGACCCAGAGAGCCAGATAGAAAGGCTCCTGGCGGACGCGCTCAGCGTCGTAGTCCGTCAGCCAGGTGACGTTGTAGGGATGGGTGAGCAGCCGCGCGCCGGTGAGGGCCATGATCTCGCCGGCCAGGCCGATATGATCGACATGGTGGTGGGTAAGGATGACTTGCTGTATGTCCTCGAGGCGGTAGCCCAGCGCCGCCAGACCGGCCACCAGCGCGTCGCGGCTAACGGGCGCTTTGGGGCCGGTGTCAAGCAGCGTGAGTGGATCGCCCTCGGCCAGGTAGACGTTGACTGGGCCAACGGGGAAGGGCGTCAGCAGGGTGAGGCAGTGGAGATAAGAGGGAGTTGGCATAAGCGGCGGCACGCCGAGGTGGGCTATCGCTAAGACGTAGTGGCGGGCCGGGTAGTTCCGGGCCAGCTAGGCCGACGCGCCGCCGTAGCGCCGCAGACCCTGGCTGAATATCCAGCGGGCCAGCAGCATCAGGGCCACGGCCAACGCGGCGGCGCCCAACAGCGTATTGGGCGACAGGCGGCCGGTGAGGGCCTCAGCCGGCACAGTCACGGCGAAGGCCACCGGCACCAGGAAGGTGAGCCCGGCGCTGAGCCAGCCGGGATAGATGCCCACCGGCCAACGCCCGGCAGCGTAAACGCCCTCAAACAGGTTGGCCATCTCTTGGGCGCGGATGATCCAAAACGTGGTGCTGGTGAGCATCAGCCAGAAGCTGTAGAGCATGAGCCCGCCCAGCAGCAGTGCGACGGCGAAGCCCAGCGCCTGCCACAGACCGATGACGGTGTGCAACTCGGCCACGGCGTAGCCCAGCACAATGGCCCCCAGCACCACATCGACAATGCGCCACAAGCGAAACTCGCGCACGCTGACGATGATCTGCGCATCTTCGGGCTTGGTGAGCGCGAAGTCGAGCGTGCCGTCGCGCACTTCGTCCATCAGGCGCAGCATGTTCGGCTGAATGATGGCGTTGATGAGGCCGCCCATGAGGATATGAACCCCCATGACGGCCAAGAGTTCCGGGCGCGACCAGCCGCCCAACTCGGTGGTGTGGCTGAAAACCAGCGCCAGCCCGACCAGCCCGGTGCCCAGCGCCACCAGCGATTGCAGCAACTGCACGAAGAAGTTGACGCGGTATTGCAGCTCGTTGAGCGCGCCGACTTTGAAGTAGAGGCCCATCAGCCGGAACAGGCTCATATCAGCTCCCGACTGCCGAGTAGCGCTTGA
>JAYUUW010000621.1:0-2756 GCA_043754665.1 Anaerolineales bacterium
CACTCTTCTCCCAGGGCTTGCCCCATCGCGTGCAGCAGCTCCACATTCCAGGTGGCGGCCAGGCACGAGGCCGTGGGGAAGCACGTGGCGGGCAGGCTCGGCGTAATTAACGCGCCCAGGTCGGCCGCGCGCCGAACGCCGTGCGGCCCGTCGGTCACGGTCATCGCCGGCACGCCGAGCCGGTCGATGGGCACCGTGGTCCAGGCGGAGGCCCCGGTGCACAGGGCGGCTTTTTCTTCCAACGTCAGTTGGCTGAGCAGAGTATCAAGGTGGGTCATGGCTTTACCGTTCCAGTGGGGCGACAACGCCGGCCTAATTACCGGCGTAGGAGTCGTAAATGGACCGCAGCGTCAGCGCCGTGCGCGCCTGGTCCAGCGTCCATCCGTCCGGCAGCGGACAAGTGACGGTCACCGTCCGGCCGGCCGGCAAGTTAAAGTAGTTATCGCTAAAGACGACGTCCGCGCCGGCCAGCGCCAGCTCCAGCAGCATGGCCAAGGTGTCGGTCGTCAGGGCGATGCTCAGTTGACCATCTTGGCTGCTCAGGCTGGCGCTGATGTGCGGGGCGCGCAGCGCCAGGTGCTTGATGGGGGCGAAGGTCGCCACCTGCAGCGCCTCGCGCCGGTCGCCCTGCCGCAGTTCGGCCACCAATACCACGCTGCGCGCGTTGGCGTCCGAGACCTGCGCCGCAAAGTCGAGCTGCCTCACCGCCGTCGCCGCTTGCGGGGCGGCCGTCACCGGCGCGCTGCCCGTGGCCAGCGCCTGCCCGTCGAGCGTCTCCAGCGACCAGGCGATCGTGCCCTCCCAGGCCGCCAGCCGATCATTGGTCACATACAGATCCTGCTGCGGGGGATGATCTTCAATCGAGAGCAGCACCGGCGCATAGAAGCGGCGCGCGGCGTAGTGCAGCGCCTTCCAGCGGCCAAAGTAGTCCAGGCTGGACCACGAGGCCACCGGCCAGCAGTCGTTGAGCTGCCAGTAGAGCGTGCCGGCTACCCGGTCGACATGCCGCCGCCAGTGTTCCACCCCATAGCGAATGCCCTCGGCCTGCAGCACCATGCTCAAGTAGACGAGCGCCGCAAAGTCCTTCGGCAGCCGGAAGGTGTCGAGCATTTGCCCGACCATCAATGAATTCCCGCTGGCGTTTTTCTGGTGCTGCTCCATGACATACGAGGTCATGTTCCAGTCGGCCTCAGCGGCATAGGTTTGGATGGTGGCGAGCGGCGGCAGGGCCTGGAAGCCAAACTCGCTCATAAAGCGCGGATACTGGTCGCGATAGGCTGTAAACGGCTTGCGCCCGTGCCACACATCCCAGTAGTGCGCGTCGCCCTGGCGCTGCCCGTTGGCGTCGGCCATCGGCGTGTCTGAAGACGGCGAACTGGGCCAATAGGCGTGATCGGGATCTTCGGCCTGGCACCAGGCGGGCAGCGTCTGGTGAAAGAAAAGGTCGTAGGCGCGCTTCAGGTCGTTCAGGCCCGCCTGCTCTTTCCAGCCCCAATCGCACCAGCCCCACTCCATCTCATTGTTGCCGCACCACAGAGCCAAGCTGGCGTGGTGGCGCAGCCGCCGGACATTCTGCACCACCTCCTGCCGGACGTTTTCCAGGAAGGCCGGGTCGTTCAGCGGATAGATGCTGCAGGAAAAGATGAAATCCTGCCACACCAGGATGCCGTACCGGTCGCAGAGATCGTAGAACCGGTCTTCCTCGAAGAAGCCGCCGCCCCAAACGCGCAGCATGTTCTGGTGCGTCTCAGCGGCCGAGCGAATCAGTCCCTCGAGCAGCGCGTCGCTGATCCGGGTTGGGAACGAATCCGTCGGAATCCAATTGGAGCCTTTGGCGAAGATGGGCACGCCGTTGACCACGAACACAAATGACCGCCCCCACTGGTCGTCGGCCTGCCGCAATTCAATCGTGCGCAGCCCCAACGTGTAGGTGCGCTCGTCCAGCGGCGCCTCCGCGTGTGCCCCGCTGGGGTCTAGCCGCACCGTTACCTGATATAGCGGCTGGCGGCCATAGCCATTGGGCCACCAGAGCTGCGGCTGGGCAATGGGCAGGCGCAGCGTCACCGCCGCGTCTGGCCCCACTTCGGCGCTGCCGGCGGCGACGCTCCCATCGGGGCTCACGATCCGCAGGGTGGCGGTCACGGGGCCGGGGGCCAAACGCTCGACGGCCACCTGCGCCGTCACCGTCACCTGTCCGCCCGCATGCTCCTGGCGCACCTGCACCTGCTGCAGGCGCGCGCCGGTGCGGCCTTCCAGGCGCAGGTCTTTCCAAATGCCAATCGGCGGCAGTTGCGGGCCCCAATCCCACCCAAACTGGCAGGGCGCCTTGCGCAAATATGGCCCGCCGGCAATGGCTTGTGACACCCCCGGTAAGGCCCGCCCCGCCTGCTGTTCGGCGGCGAACTTCACCGGCGAGGCAAACTGGATCGACAATTCGTTGACCGCCGGCGCACCAGCGGCATCGACCAGGAGCAGCCAGGGCTTGAGGTCCCATTCATACTGCCGAAACATGTTGTCGGTCTGGCCGAGGCGGTGGCCGTTGAGCGTGAGGGTGGCGAGTGTGTCCAGCCCGTCGCACACCAGCCACAGCTCGGCCGCGGCCAACAGTTCGGGCTGCACGCTAAACCGGCAGCGGTAGTCCCAATCGGCTTCGGCCACCCATTGCACCTGTTTTTCATTGTCGGCGGCAAACGGATCCGGGATCCGGCCGGCCGCTAACAGGTCAAGGTGAACGCTGCCCGGAACCGTGGCCGCCA
>JAYUUW010000622.1:0-3147 GCA_043754665.1 Anaerolineales bacterium
TATGCCGACCACGACTTCCTGGCTCAACGACGCGCCGCTGCATCTGCGGTTTTTTGACCAGGCCGTCGCCCTGCGGTCGGATACACCGAACTTTACAACGCTCTTCGGCCGCATGTACCAGCATTTGGTGACGCCACCGGGGCCAGACGCCGCCTGGCCGGTGACGCTGACCACCCAGGGCACGGCCACGCTGCGGCTAGGCGACGAAACCCGGCGGCTGGGCGCGGCCGGCCTGCTCGAAGGCTTCGTCTACGAAACCACCCTGTACGCCATCCTGGCGCGGGTGCGCAGCCACTTTCTGGCGCATGCCGGCGCGGTGGCGCGGGGCGGGCGCGGCGTGGTGCTGGCGGGCGAGGCCGGCAACGGCAAGACCACGCTGGTGCTCGAATTGGCGCGGCGCGGCTGGGACTTCCTCTCGGACGAACTGGCGGCGCTGGGCCGGGCCGATGGCCGGCTGCACCCCTTCCCCCGCGCGCTGCGGCTGCGGGCCGACACGCTGGCGCTATTGGGGATGGCGCTGCCGCCCCAGGCCGAACAGTGGCAAGGCAAGTACCTGGTCGATGTGGATGACTTGCTGCCGGGGCGGCGCGGCGGCGCGGCCGACTTGGGCGCGGTCATTCTCTTAGACGGCGGCGCGGCCGACGCCGACACCCATCTGCTGACCGTGCGCGTAGATCGGGCCGAGGCGGCACTGCTCGACGCCATTCGCGCGCTGCCGGGCGTGACGGGCCTAAGCGTCAGTGGGCCGGCCGCTTATCCGCTGCTGAGTGTGCAGGCCGCCGACCGCATGCCGGCGCTGGCCGCCATTGAACGCCTGTGCCGCGCGCAGGACATTTTGATCCTCGATGTCGTCAAGCGCGCCGGCCACGCCGCCGACTTCAGCGGGCCGGCCCAGCTGACACCGCTGGCCCCCAGCGAGACGGCGGCGCGGCTGTTGGGGCATTTTCAGGGCGGGCATCACGCCGCGCTGCTGCAAGCCGATTTCGGTGGGCAGGCCACGCGCCTGTTCCTGGCAGTGGTGAAGCTGATTGCGCCGGCCCGCTGTTACCGCCTGCGCGTTGGGCCGCTGACCGAGACCGCCGACTTGGTAGAACAAGCGTTGGCCCGCTAAGGGCATGGGTGTGGGGATCGAGTAGCAGTGTCAAAAGCAACCGTCGGCTGGCGCGTGGCCGCAGCCGTAATCTTACTAACCAGCACTGTGGCCGCCGGGGCGCGCCTCGCCGCCGCGAGCGTCCAGGCCGCCGCGCCGGAGCTGCGCCTGCTCGACAGCCAGCCGGGTGAAATCCTGGTGGAGCTAACGGTGGGCGACTATGCCCTGGAAACGGTGAGCGCCGGCGGGCAAGACTACCAATTGCTGACGCTGCCCGACACCGCCCTGACCACCGACCCCGGCGCGCCGCAGGTGCCGGTGCGCGCGGCCCTGCTGGGCGTGCCCACGCTGGCCGGGCTGAGGGTGAGCGTGGTCGAGGCCGAGTCGGAATTGGTGACCGGGCTGCGGCTGTACCCCGCCCCGGTGCTCGTCGCGCCAGTGACGGCGTTCGAGGCCGCGCCGGCGGCGGCCCCGGCCGAAGTGTTCGCGCCCGACGCGGCGCTTTACAGCACCGACACGTCCTACCCCGGCCCGCTGGCCGAACTGGGCGAGAGCGGGCTGATGCGCGAGCAGGCCGTGGCCGGGCTGCGCTTTTACCCGGTACAGTACAACCCGGTGACCGGTGAGGCCCGGATCTATCACCGGCTGGTGGTGCGCCTCACGTGGGACGCCAGCCAGTCCATCGCCGCCACCCGGCCCGAGAGCGCGGCGGTGCAGGCCTTCATGCAGCAGAACTTGCTGAACGGCGCGGATTTGGCGGCGGCGAGTGCGGTGGCATCGCCCTCGGGCGGGCCCAGCCTGACCGAGACCGGCAGCATCACGCCGAGCCTGAAGATCAGCGTGACCGCCACGGGCATCTACCAACTCACCTACGCCCAACTGAACGCGGCCGGCTTCAATGTCACCAGCCTCGACCCGCGCACGCTCAAGCTCAAACTGCGCGGCGTCGAAGTGCCCATCCGCGTGCAGGGCGAGGGCGACGGCGTCTTCAATGCCGCCGACTACGTGCTGTTCTACGGCACGCGCTACGAAGATGTGTACACCAACGTCAACGTGTACTGGCTGGAGGCGGGCGGCGCGACCGGCCTGCGCATGGCCGCGCAGAACGGCACGCCCGGCGGCGCGAGCGTGCCCACGCACTTCCCGGCGCACGTGCATGCCGAGGTCAACCAGAACTACTGGCAGAACATGCCCAACGGCACGGGCCAGGACCACTGGTTCTGGGGCACACTGCTCAGCCCCAATACCAGCGGCATCTCGCCGTTCCGCGACTATTCGGACAGCATGGCCTACCCCCCGGCCGGCTGCGCCTGCCTCACACTGCGCAACCTCTCGACCACTGCGCTGACCGCCACGGTGAAGGTGCGCCTGCGCGGCTATACCACCCCCGCCCACCGCACCACCGTCAGTGTGAACAACCTGATTACCAATACCCTCAATTGGAGCGGGCAGGCGGCGATTGACCAGACGGTGGTCATCAGCCACAACCAGATCATCAGCGGCAGCAACGTCATCCGCGTGGGCACGGTGAATATCGGCGGCGTCGACCAAATCTTGGTCGATTGGATTGAGATTGACTACTGGGACCGCTATGTGGCTGAGAGCAATGCGCTGGCCTTCGGCACGCCCGCGGCCGGCGCGCAAAAGTTCCAGGTGACGGGGTTCACCACCAACACGGTGCAGATTTTCGACGTGACCAACCCGCTCACGCCGGCGGTGGTGAGCAACCCGGTCATCACCGGCGCGGGCAGCACGTTCACGGCCACATTCCAGGCCACGGTGACGGCGGGCGCGCAGTACGTGGCAGTCGCGCCTAGCCAGTTCAATACGCCGGCCGCCATGGCGCTCGACACGCCTTCTACCTGGCGCAGCCCCGCCAACGCCGCCGACTGGATCATCATTACCGACGACGCCTTCGTCGCCAGCGCCCAGACGCTGGCGGCCTTCCGCGCCGGGCAGGGGCTGCGCACGGCCGTGGTGAAGGTGCAGGATCTGTACGACGAATTCAACGACGGCCTTTTTAGCCCGCAGGCCATCAAGAGCTTCCTCGACTACGC
>JAYUUW010000623.1:0-6973 GCA_043754665.1 Anaerolineales bacterium
CCGTTGCTCTTGCCGTCCTGGTTGACGGCCGAGCCGCGCACCACGGCCCAGATCGGGTCGCCGTCGCGCAGCGCGTCCGACAGGCGCTTGAGCACCACCAGGCCGCAGCCCTCGCCGCGCACGTAGCCATCGGCCTGCGCGTCGAACGTCTTGCAGCGCCCATCCGGGGACAGCATCCGCGCCCGCGAAAACGTAATGGAGGCTTCCGGCGACAGGATCACATTGACGCCACCGGCCAGGGCCAGATCGCACTCGCGGGCGCGTAGGCTCTGGCAGGCCAGGTGCACCGTCACAAGCGAGGACGAGCAGGCCGTGTCCACCGCGAGGCTCGGCCCCTGCAGATCTAGCAGATACGACAGCCGGTTGGCGACGATGCTGTGCGCGATGCCAGAACCGGCATACGCATCCAACTGCGCCGGGCTGGCGAACTGCCAGCGGGCATAGTCGTTGCCGCACACGCCGATGAAGACGCCGATGGCGCTGCCGGCCAGCGTGTCGGGCGGCAGGCCGGCGTGCTCCAGCGCTTCCCAGGCGACTTCCAGCAGCAGGCGCTGCTGCGGGTCCATGCGGCGCGCCTCGCGCGGGGCGATGCCGAAGAACTCGGCATCGAACTGATCCACGCCGTCCAGAAAAGCGCCGTAGCGGCTGGTCATCTTTCCCGGCGCGTCGGGATCGGGGTCGTAGTAGGCGTCGATGTCCCAGCGCTCGGGCGGCACCGCGCGCACGGCATCCACGCCCGCGCGCAGCAGTTCCCAAAAGGCCGCCGGGCTGTCCGCGCCGCCGGGGAAGCGGCAGCCCAGCCCCACGATCGCGATCGGCTCCGTGCGGGCCTGCCGGAGCGCCTCCAATTCGTCGTGAAGCTCATAGGCCAGGAGCGCCAGCCGCTGCGGAGAGAACTGGGCGATCTGCTCGTCGAAGGCGCTCATGCGGACCGCCCCTTCAACGCCATACGCTCGGCCAGCAAGCGCTCCACGTCTTCGTCGGACAGTTCGCTCACGCGCTCCACGGCAGTCGCTGGCGGCGGGGCCGCAACCGGCAAAGCCGAGCGTTCGGCGCCGTCAAGCTGCAGCCGCTCGGCCAGGTGCGCGGCCAGCGCGGCGGCGTGTGGGTAGCCCCAGACCAGCGTGGCCGGCAGCGTCAACGCCAGGCTGAGCTCCAGCCGGTTGCGCATTTCCAACGCCATCAATGAATCCATGCCCATCGCCTGGAAGGCGGTCGTGGCGTTGATCCGGTCGGCCGGCAAGCGCATCACCTGCCCCACCTGCTCCAAAATATGCGCTTCGAGCAGCCACCGGCGCTCACGCTCGGGCGCGGCCAAGAGCGCCGAGTGCACCTGCCCGTCGGACTCTGATGCTCCACGAACTGACTCCGCTGACTCGACTAGCTCAGCGAAGTACGGCAAGTCGGCGGCGCGCGGGTTCGATTGGCGCCACTGGCGCAGGTTGAAGGGGATGACCCCGACCTGCGTCGCCCCGGCGGCCAAGAGGTGCTCCAGGCTGGCCAAGCCCTGCGCGGGGAGCAGACTGCGCAAACCACGCAGCGCGACCTGCTCACCGCGCCCAGCGCGCGCGACCAGCCCGACCTCCGCGAACGGCCCCCAGTTGATGCTCAGCGCCGGCCGCCCATGCGCCCGGCGGTGATGCGCCAGCGCGTCGAGAAACGTATTCGCCGCCGCGTAGTTGGCCTGCCCGGGCGCGCCCAGCAGCGCGGCGGCCGATGAAAACAGGATGAAGCAATCGAGCGGGTCGGTCTGCGTGAGCGTGTGCAAATGCCAAGCGCCGGCCACCTTGGGCGCCAGCACGCGCTGCAGCCGCTCGGGTGTGAGGTGCAGCAGCAGCCCATCATCGAGTAGGCCGGCCGCGTGCACCACGCCACCCAGCGGCGGCAAGGCCTGCCGCACCTGTTCGAGCGCCGCGCCCAACTGGTCCGCGTCAGACACGTCGGCCCGCAGGACGACTACCTGCGCCCCGCGCGCGCGGAGCTGCTCAACCGCTAGCACAGCCGCGGCACTCGGCGCCGACCGGCCGAGCAGCGCCAGGTGCGCTGCGCCGTGCGTCACGAGCCACTCGGCCACCTTCAGCCCCAGCCCGCCCAGCCCACCCGTGATGAGGTAGCTGCGGTCGGCCCGGAATAAGTTCTGCGGCTCGCCAATCGCCGGTTGAATGGACGTTTGCGCGGCTTGGGCGAACGCAATGACGATCTTGCCCACATGGCGTGCCTGCGCCATCAGCCGAAACGCATCGGCGATCTCGGCGGGCGCGAAGACCTGCGCCGGCAAGGGTGACAACTGGCCGGCGCTGAGCAGCCGCAGCACGTCGCGCAATAGCTCACCGCACAGCTCCGGCTGCTCGTCCACCATCCGCGCCAGATCGATCGCCGAGTAAGTCAGGTTGCGGCGGAATGACGCCAGCTTGAGGTCGCCGTTCTCGTAAATATCCTTCTTGCTGATATCCAGGCAGCGGCCATGCGGCGCCAAGACCGCGAGGCTCTTCGCCAGCCCCTCGCCAGTGAGGGAGTTCAACACCACATCCACGCCGCGCCCGGCCGTGGCGGCCAGCACGCCGTCGGCGAAGGCCAGCGAGCGCGAGTCGAACACCTGCGTGAGGCCCAGGTCGTGGAGGTATTGGCGCTTGGCCGGGCTGCCGGCCGTGGCGAGCACCTCGGCCCCCACCCAGCGCGCCACCGCCACCGCAGCCAGGCCGGTGCCGCCGGACGCCGCGTGAATGAGCACCCGCTCGCCCGGCCGCAGACGCGCGACGTGGCACAAGGCATAATACGCGGTGATGAAGGCAATCGGCAGCGTGGCCGCGTCGGTCTCGCTCAGACCGGCGGGCCTCCGCGCCACCAGCGCGGCCGAGGCCAGCACGTGTGTCCCGAAGCTGGCCGCCGCAATCGCAACCACCGGATCGCCGACGCGCAAATCCGTAACTTCCTCGCCCACGGCGATGATCGTGCCGGCGCACTCGGCCCCGAGTGGCAGCGGCGCGCTGGGGCGATCGGGGCGCGCGCCGAGGGCCGAGAGCACATCGAGGAAATTGAGGCCCGCGGCGCCGACCTGAATCGCTACCTGGCCGCGGCCCGGCGCGGGCGGCGTGAAGGCGCGCCAGGCCAGGTCGTCGAGCACGCCCGGCCGGGTCAGCTCCACCCGAAACGGCTGAGCGCCCGCCGGCGCGGCCGACTGCGGTGGCGGCGCCGGCTCGCTCGCGCGCCAGCGGATCAGGCGCGCGGCGTACTGCTCGCCGCTGCGCAACGCGACCTGATTCTCAGGGCCCGCCTCCACGATCACCCGGCATAGCTCAACGGCCGACGCGGCCAAATCAGCCGCTGGGTCAAGATCAACACAGGTACACGCCAACTCAGCGTGTTCGAGGGTGATGGTGCGGGCCAAACCCCACAGCGGCGCCTGGGCCACCGCGGGCGCTTCCTCCGGCCTCAGCGCCTGAGCCCCGCGCGTCACCAGCCAGAGACGCGGCGCATCCCGCCAGCCGGCCTGCGCCAGCGCTTGCACGACATACGCCACGCTGAGGTAACCCGCCAGCGCGGGACCATCGAGCGCCGTCTCAGGCAGGGTGAGGTCCAGCCCCCACAGGTGCAGGAGGCCGCGGCCCGGCGCGTAACCATCCGCGTGCAAATCACGGAGCAGTTGGCGATAGTCTTGCGGATTGGTTGGGTCGAGTTGGTAACGGCCGGGTTCCAGGCGCACATAGGTACGACCGGGGGTCACCAGCGCACACACGCCGCCGCCCTCAGCCAGGCGCGCGGCCACAGCACTCCCGAGGCGGCCATCATCAGCAAGGATGATCCAAGCGCCCGCGCCGCCAACCAGCGCGCCGTCTGGGCTGGCGGGTGACTGGCGCCGCCACCCAATCTGATACAGCCAGTCGTCAACCTCGCTGGGCCGGCGGTGCTCGTTGAGCGTGAGGCGCCGAACACGCAGCCCGCGCACCTCCACGATGATCTGACCGCTCGCGTCACGCAAGAACACGTCGCCGCGCAAGATAGCGGGATCATCGGAGGGGGTGAGCAGGCAGTGCGCCCACAGCTCGCCCGTCAGCGGCCCCGCGCAGCGCAGCCGATCAAAACCAACCGGCAGCGTCGGCGCAGAGTCGGCCGCCCGGGCCTCGCCGGCTCCAACCAGGGCCGCGCCGAACACCTGGAAGCACGCGTCGAGCAGCGCCGGGTGGAGGCGGTACTGCGGCAGATCCGCGACGGTGGCGGGCGGCAGACTCAACCGGGCCAACGCTTCGCCATCGCGCCGCCAGAGCGCTGCCAGCAGGCGAAAGGCCGGACCGTAGGCCAGCCCCTGCTCCGCCAAGTGCGCGTAGTACGCCGGCGCGTCGACCGCCTCTACGCAGCGCGCCTGAATGTCCACAAGCGGCTCGGCCCCGGCAGGTGCAGCGTTCGTTGGCTGGACCGTCCCGTGGGCGTGGCGGGTCCAGGCGGCGTTGGCCTCCAGCGGCCGGCTCCACACTTCAACCGTCGCCACGCCGAGGCCGGTGGTCAGCACCGTCTGAATCTCCCGCGCCGCCTCGGCCGGCAGCGCCAGCAAGTGCGCAAAGGTAACCTCGCCCAGTGCCGCCCCGGCCTCAGGTGTGGCGCCGGCCGCGAGCATCAACTCGACATAGGCCGACCCGGGCAGCACGGCCAACCCACCCACCTGGTGGTCGGCCAGGTAGGGCAGGCTCGCGCGCTCCAGTGTCCGCGTCCAGACCTGTCGCCCAATCACCGGCGCGAGTGATTGGGGCCGGCCCAAGAGCGGGTGCGCGCCCGCCGGCAGCGCCTCCGCCGGCGCGGGTTGGGCGGGCGCGGCCGGGGTCACCCAATAGCGCTCGCGCTGAAAAGGATACGTGGGCAGCGCTGGGGCGGCCTGGCGCTGCGCGGCCACCTGCCGCCACTCCACCGGCACGCCCGCACAATAGAGCGCGCCCAGCGTCGTCAACAACGTCTCCGCGGCCGGGCGATCACGCCGCAGGCTCGGCAGGGCCTGACCAGCGACGCCCAGCGCGCGCAGCCCATCGCCCAGCGCGGTGAGGAGCGTGGGGTGCGGGCCAAGCTCAACGAACAGCGTGTGCGCGTCGGCCGCCAGCGCCTGCAGTGCCGCCCAGAACTGCACCGGCGCACGCAGATTGCGCGCCCAGTAGGCGCTGTCCAACTGCTCCCCGGCGGTCAGCTGCCCGGTCACGGTCGAGTAGAAGGGCAATGTGGCCGGCTGCGGGTGAAGGTCCGCGAGCTCATGCGCCAGCGCGGGCAGCAGCGCGTCGAGTTGCGCGCTATGCGCGGCGACATCCACTGCCAGCCGGCGGGCGAAGACGCCGTACGCGCTCAACTCGGCCACGATATGTTCGAGCGCCGGCGCGTCGCCGGTCAGCACCGTGCTGCGGGGCCCGTTCACCGCGGCGATGGTCACCCCGTCAGTGCGTAAACCAATGGCCGCCTGCGCCTCGGCGGCGGGCAGTTCGACCAACGCCATGAGGCCCTGGCCGCGGCGTTGCGCCAGCGCGCGGCTGCGGGCGCAGATGACGCGCATGGCGTCGGGCAGCGTGAGGGCGCCGGCCAAATAGGCGGCCGCGACTTCGCCGAAGCTATGCCCGATGACGGCCGCAGGCGCAACGCCCCAGGCCTGCAGGCGGGCAGCCAACCCGAGCTGCAGCGCAAACAGCAGCGGTTGGAGTTGCTCAATCCGTTCGAGCCACGCGGCCGAGGGGTCGGCCAGCACTTCCAGCAACGACCAGCCCAGATCGGGCGGCGTGGCTTGGGCCACGCGCTGCAAGGTCGCGGCCGCGATCGGATCTTTCAGCAGCGCCTGGGCCATGCCCGCCCATTGCCCGCCCTGCCCGGCGCACACGAACACCACGCGCGGGGCCGGCAGCCCAGGGGCCGCTTGCCCGGTTTGGAGCGCGGAGTGCGAACCCCCCTCGGCCAAGGCGCTGAGCGCGGCCTGCGCTTCGGCGGCGGTGGCGGCCACCAGTGTGGCCCGCTGGGTCAGGTGGCTCCGGCCCGCTCCGGCGGCCGCGGCCAGCGCCGCCAGCCCCGGCGCGCCCGGATCAGCCAGCAGCACCGCGTAGCGCTCGGCTAAGGCCCGCAGCGCCGCAGGGGTGCGCGCCGAGAGGGGCAGCAGGTAGAGCGCCTCATCAAATAGCGAGCGGTCGGCGGTGGCGCCGGTCGGCGCGGGCGCGGCCTCCAGCACCACATGCGCATTCGTGCCGCTGAGGCCAAAGGCGCTGACCCCGGCCAGGCGCGCCCCAGCCGCCGGCCAGGGCGTGTTCTGGGTGGGGACGGTCACAGGAATCGCAGCCCAGGGAATGTGCGGCGAGGGGGTCTGGAAGTGCAAATGCGCGGGAATGGTTTGATGCTGGAGGGCCAGGACGGTCTTGATCAACCCGGCCATGCCGGCCGCGGCTTCCAGGTGACCCAAATTGGTTTTCACTGACCCCACGAGCAGCGGCTGGGCGGCGGGGCGGCCGTCACCCAGCACCTCGGCCAGCGCCTGCACTTCGATGGGATCACCCAGCGCGGTGCCTGTGCCGTGGGCCTCGACGTAGCCGATCGCCGTGGGCGCGACCCCCGCCTGCTCGAGCGCGGCGCGGATGACCGCAACTTGCGCCAGGCCGTTGGGGGCGGTCAGCCCATTGGAGCGGCCATCATGATTCACCGCCGAGCCGCGCACCACCGCCCAGATCGGGTCGCCGTCGCGCTGCGCCTCGCTGAGGCGTTTGAGTACCACGACGCCACAGCCCTCGCCGCGCACGTAGCCATCGGCCCGGGCGTCAAACGTCTTGCAGCGCCCGTCGGGCGCCATGGCTCTGAGCTTCGAGAAATACACCATGCGCTCGGGACTCAAGATCAGGTTGACGCCACCCGCGAGGGCCAAATCGCACTCGCCGGCGCGCAGGCTCTGGCAGGCGAGGTGCACGGCCACCAGCGCGGACGAGCAGGCCGTGTCAACGGGGAAGCACGGCCCGTGCAGACCGAG
>JAYUUW010000624.1:0-3886 GCA_043754665.1 Anaerolineales bacterium
CGCAAAAAAGAGTCGGTCACGGCCCATTTACCCAAGGGCGTCCTGGGCCATCGCCGCTCCGCTAGCCCCAGCGCCCACCCAAATTAGCGGAAACTAGAAATAGGGACCAATTCACTTTCACCTTGCGGCCGCTTGCGATGACTCGTCCGCCCGCCTGCCTCATTCCCCGCTCCCGCACTATAATCCGCGCATGACCTACTTCCCTCTGCGCCGCCTGCGCCTCGCCGCGCTGCTGCTATTAACCGCCGTGTTGGCCGTCACCAGCGCCTGGTCGCCCAGGCCCGCCGCCCCCGCCGCCGCGCCCGACCCGGCCGTGGCTGTGCCGCGCTTCGCCTCCGCCGCGCCCACGCCGCCGCCCGACCCGCAGTTGCTGTTAGCCTACGTCTACTTCACCGACGCCGCCGACCGCGACCAACTGGCCGCCCGCCTCGACGCCGTCGAGACCGCCACCACCGGCGGCTTCCTCACCGTCCTGCTCTCGCCCGAGGAGCAGGCCGCCCTGCTGGCGGAGGGCTACCGGGTGGAGATCGACGCCGCCCGCACCGCGCTGATTAACGCCCGGCCCGCCATCTCGCCCGCCCAGACGCAGGGCATCCCCGGCTACGTGTGCTACCGCACCGTGGCCGAGACCTATGCCGCCCTGGCCGCGCTGGCCGCCAATTACCCCGGCCTGGCCGAGTGGGTCGACATCGGCGACAGTTGGGAGAAGGTGACCGCCGGCGGCGACCCCGGCCACGACCTGAACGTGCTGGTGGTCACCAATGAGGCCGTGCCCGGCCCCAAACCGGCCTTCTTCCTCATGGCCGCCATTCACGCCCGCGAGTACACCACCGCTGAGTTGGCCACGCGCTATGCCGAGTATCTGGTGACCAACTACGGCGTCGACCCAGATGTGACCTGGCTGCTGGACAACTTTGAAGTCCACATCCTCCCGCAGGCCAACCCCGACGGCCGCGTGATCGCCGAGACCGGCACGTACCAGCGCAAGAACACCAACCCCAACGGCGCGACTTGCAGCACGAGCTCGGGTAACCATAAGGGCGTGGACCTCAACCGCAACGCCGACTGGCAATGGGACACGGTCGGTACCAGCAATTCTGAATGCGCCGAAACTTACCCCGGACCGTCCGCCGCCTCCGAACCGGAGATGCAGGCCATCCAAACTTACCTCACCGCGCTCTTTCCCGACCAGCGCGGCCCGGCCATTGGCGACGCCGCCCCCGCCGACGCCGCCGGCCTGATGCTTACCCTGCACAGCTACGGCGCGTTGGTGCTCTTCCCGTGGGGCGACACAGATGACCCAGCGCCCAACAAGCTCGGGCTGCAAACCCTTGGCCGCAAATTCGGCTTCTTCAACCACTATCAGGTCTGCCAGTCCAGTTGTCTCTATCTGACGTCCGGCACCACCGACGACTGGACCTACGGCCAACTGGGCACGGCCGCCTTCACCTTCGAGATGGGCTCCGCCTTCTTCCAAAGCTGCACGACCTTTGAGAACACCATCGTCCCCGGCAACTTGCCGGCGCTGCTCTACGCCCTCAAGGCCGCCCGCCGCCCCTACCAGGCGCCCGCCGGCCCCGAGACGCTCTCCGTTACCGCGCCCATCACGGCGGTGCTGGCCGGCGCGCCGCTCACGCTCACCGCCCTCGCCAACGACACGCGCTACGACAGCGGCGGCCATGGCACCGAAGGCACACAGGCCATCGCCGCCGCCCGCGCCTCGTTTGACGCCCCGGCCTGGGTCACCGGCACGGTTACCTACCCGCTGGCCGCCGCCGATGGCCTGTTCGACTCCGCCGTCGAGAACCTGACCGGCGTACTCGACACCTCTGGCCTGACCCTCGGCCGCCACCTGGTGCTGATCGAAAGCCAAGATGCGGCCGGCAACTGGGGCGTGCCCAGCGCCGCCTTCATTGAGATTCTGCCCGCGCCGCAGTTCACGTTCGCGCCGTCGCCGTCGTTCGCCGTCGGCGCGCCGAGTGAGCCGGCCACGCACACGGTCTGGCTCACCAACATCAGCGCCCTCACCACCACCTACGGCCTCTCCGTCACCGGCGACGCCTGGCCCGTCACCATTCCGCTCACCATCGGCCCGGTCGCGCCGGGGGAGGCCGTGCCGGTCACCGCCACCGCCCTGCTGCCGGGCCTGGTCTTCTCGGGCGAGATAGACGAGGCTGAACTGACCTTCACGCCGGTGTCGCCGCTGGGCGCGCCGCTCACGGTCACCCTGGTCAGCGTGGCGCACATCGACTATGGAGTCTACGTCGCCCCACCGCTCATGGCGCAGGCCGGCGCACTCGGCACGGCGGTGACCTATACCGTCACGGTCACATCGATCGGCGAGCTGCCGGGCATCTTTAGTATCGCCCTCACCGGCCAAGGCTGGGCCACCACCGCCCCCGCCTCGGTTGGCCCGCTGGCGTTCGGCCAGTCGGCGCCGGTGCTGGTCACGGTGCAGATTCCTTACGGCCTCCCCGCGGGCGCGGTTGACACAGCCACGGTGACGTTCACAGCGGTGGGCAACCCGCTCTCCACGGATGTGGTCACGCTCACCACCACGGCCTACCTGCGCCCGCTCTTCCTGCCGCTGCTCTCGCGCTAGGCCACCCGCGCATGGCCGCCCTGCCGCCCACCCAGTTCGTCACCGTCAACGGCGTGCGGCTGGCCTACTGCCATTGGCCCGGCCGCCCCGGCGCGCCCGCGCTGCTGTGCCTGCCGCACCTCACCGGCCATAAGGGCGGCTACGCCGGCCTGGCCGCCGCCCTCGCGCCCGACTACGCCGTGTATGCGCTCGATCTGCGCGGCCGGGGCGAGAGCGACCAGCCTGCCGAAGGCTACGGCTTCGCCTACCACGCCGCCGACCTGCTGGCCTGCGCCGATGCCTGGGGCCTGCCCGCCTTCGGCCTCATCGGCCACTCCTTCGGCGCGACCGCCGCCACCTATCTGGCCTCCATCCGGCCGCAGCGCGTGCGCGCCCTGGTGCTGCTCGATGGCGGCGCCGACCCCAAAGACGACACCCTGCGCGCCATGTACCCCACCATTGCCCGGCTCGATCAGGCCTACGCCTCCGAGGCGGCCTATCTGGCGGCCATGCGGGCCATCCCCTTCTTCCAACCGTGGGACGCGGCGCTGGAGCGCTACTTCCGCGCCGACGTGGCGGCCCAGCCCGATGGCACCGTGCGGCCCCGTTCATCGGCTGCCGCCGTGGCCCGCGACCTGGACGCACATTTCATGTACAGCCTGTGCCTGCACTTCCCGGCTGTGCGCTGCCCCACGCTGTTCGTGCGCCCGGCCCTCGGCCTGCGCGGCGACCAGGGCCACGTGTTCTCGGAGGCCGAGGCCCAGGCCATTACCCGCCACATCCCCGACGGCCGGCGCGTCGACGTGCCCGCCTGCAACCACTACACGCTGTTGCTGGCCGCCGGGCCGCCGTGCCTGCCCGCCGTGCGCGCCTTCCTCGATCACGTCGTGCGGACTGTGTTATAACCTTCGCATGGATATTTTGCTGGCCCACGGCTACTTTCTGGCCGAAGATGCCCACGAGCGCCGGGTGATGAAGCCTTATCCAACGCTGGGGCTGCTCTACCTCTCGGCCTACCTCAAGGCGCGCGGCTTTGGCGTCAGCGTCTTCGACGCCACGTTTCAGACCCCGGCCGATTTCGAGCGCACCTTGCAGACCGAGCGCCCCCCGGTCGTGGGCCTGTACACCAACCTGATGACCAAGTTCCACATCCTCCAGATGATCACCGCCAGCCATGCCGTCGGCGCGCGGGTAGTCCTGGGCGGGCCGGAGCCGGCCAGCTACGCCGCCGAGTACCTGGCCCACGGCGCCGACGCGATTGTGGTGGGGGAGGGGGAACTCACGCTCGAAGATTTGCTGGCCCGC